>JAGPKU010000053.1:0-11805 GCA_018053845.1 Syntrophobacterales bacterium | reverse complement strand
CCCGGCCCGATGGGGCCGCGGTGAGTTTTGCCTTGACGAACCCGGGCGTCTCGCCTATAGTGCCTGCGCCTGAATGCACAGTTTTCAAGCGAACTTACGGCAGCAGCGGCTGCCGTTTCACTTCTACCTGCGAGGGGATGCCACCATGCCGAAGCGAAGCGACATCAAGAAGGTGATGATCATCGGGTCGGGACCCATCGTCATCGGCCAGGCCTGCGAGTTCGACTATTCCGGCACGCAGGCCTGTAAGGCCCTGAGAAAGCTCGGCTACGAAATCGTGCTCGTGAACTCGAACCCGGCCACGATCATGACGGACCCCGGGATGGCCGACATCACCTACATCGAGCCGCTCAATTTCCAGAGCATGGTGGAGATCATTGAAAACGAGCGCCCCGACGCCATCCTGCCGAATCTCGGCGGGCAGACGGGCCTCAACCTGACCTCGGAACTCCACAAGAAGGGGATCCTGCAAAAATACGGCGTGAAGGTCATCGGCGTCCAGGTCGACGCCATCGAGCGCGGCGAGGACCGCATGGCCTTCAAGGAGACGATGAACCGGCTCGGCATCGAGATGCCCAAGAGCGAGATCGCCTACACCGTCGAGGAGGCCGAGGCCGTCGCCGCAACGCTGGGCTACCCCGTCGTCATCCGGCCGGCCTACACGATGGGCGGCACGGGCGGCGGCCACGTGTACAACCCCGAGGAGTTGCGTGTCGTCGCGGCGCGGGGGCTTGCCGCGAGTCTCGTGGGCCAGATCCTCGTCGAGGAGTCCGTCCTGGGGTGGGAGGAGCTGGAGCTGGAGGTGGTCCGGGACGCGAAGAACCAGATGATCACCGTCTGCTTCATCGAAAACGTCGACGCCATGGGGGTCCACACGGGCGACTCCTACTGCACGGCCCCCATGCTGACCATCAGCGAAGAGCTGCAGCGGAAGCTCCAGAAGTACTCCTACGACATCGTCGAGGCCATCCAGGTGATCGGGGGCACCAATGTCCAGTTCGCCCACGACCCGAAGACGGGCCGCGTCGTGGTCATCGAGATCAACCCGCGGACGTCGCGGTCCTCGGCCCTGGCCTCCAAGGCGACGGGGTTCCCCATCGCCCTGATCTCGGCCATGCTGGCCGGCGGCCTCACCCTCGACGAGATCCCGTACTGGAGGGAAGGGACCCTCGAGAAGTACACCCCCTGGGGCGATTATGTCGTCGTGAAATTCGCCCGGTGGGATTTCGAGAAGTTCCCCGGCGCCGAGGACAAGCTCGGCACGCAGATGCGCGCCGTCGGCGAGGTGATGAGCATCGGGAAGAACTACAAGGAGGCCTTCCAGAAGTCCATCCGGTCCCTCGAGAAAGGCCGTTACGGCCTCGGGTTCGCGAAGGACTACAACCGCCGCACGCTCGAGGAGCTGATGGATCTGCTCGTCGAGCCGTCCAGCGACCGCCAGTTCATCATGTACGAGGCCCTGCGGAAGGGGGCCGCCGTTGACGACCTCTCCCGCAGGACGCACATCAAACACTGGTTCATCGAACAGATGAAGGAACTCGTTGAACTCGAGGAAAAGATACTGAAATGGAAAGGTGGGGAGCTGCCGGACGAGCTGCTCGTCCAGGCCAAGAAGGACGGGTTCGCCGATCGCTACCTGGCGCAGATCCTGGGTGTTCCCGAGGAGCGGATCCGCAAGCGGCGGATCGCCCTGGGGGCGGTCGAGTGCTGGGACGCCGTGCCGGTCTCGGGCGTCGAGAACGCGGCCTACTACTACTCCACCTACAACGCTCCCGACAGGGTCACGACGACGTCGAACCGCAAGGTGATGGTCCTCGGCGGCGGGCCAAACCGGATCGGGCAGGGAATCGAGTTCGATTACTGCTGCGTGCACGCGGCCTTCGCCCTGCGGGAGGAGGGCGTCGAGTCCATCATGGTCAACTGCAACCCCGAGACGGTCTCGACGGATTACGACACCTCGAACAAGCTCTACTTCGAACCCCTGACGGTGGAGGACGTCCTGTCGATCTACGAAAAGGAAAAGCCCGAGGGGGTCATCGTCCAGTTCGGCGGCCAGACGCCCCTGAACATCGCGGGGGAGCTGGCCAAGGCGGGCGTGAAGGTCCTGGGCACCTCCGTCGACACCATCGACCTGGCCGAGGACCGGGACCGCTTCCGGCGGATGATGGAGCGGCTCGACATCCCCATGCCGGCCTCGGGCATGGCCATCGACATCGACGAGGCCCTGGCCATCGCGAAGAAACTGGGGTATCCCCTCATGGTCCGCCCCTCCTACGTTCTGGGGGGCCGGGGGATGGAGGTCGTCCACGACGAGGAGATGCTGCGGCGCTACGTCAAGAACGCCGTCGGCGTGACGCCCGACCGGCCGATCCTCATCGACAAGTTTCTCGACAACGCCATCGAGTGCGAGGCCGACGCCATCTCCGACGGGACGGACACCTTCGTGCCCGCCGTCATGGAGCACATCGAGCTGGCGGGCGTGCACTCGGGCGATTCGGCCTGCGTCATCCCGCCGATCAGCATCCCGGCGCGCCACATCGACACCATCGTGGAATACACGAGCAAGATCGCCCGAGAACTGAAGGTCGTCGGCCTCATGAACATGCAGTACGCCATCGCCGATGACGTGGTCTACGTCCTGGAGGCCAATCCCCGCGCCTCGCGCACGGTGCCGCTCGTCTCGAAGGTGTGCAACATCTCCATGGCGCGGATCGCGACCCAGCTCATGATGGGCCGGAAGCTCAAGGACCTCAATCTCCGTCGCCGGGCGATCCCGCACTTCGGCGTCAAGGAGGCCGTCTTCCCGTTCAAGATGTACCCCGAGGTGGACCCGCTGCTCGGACCCGAGATGCGATCCACGGGGGAGGTCCTGGGGCTTGCGGACTCCTTCGGGCTGGCCTTTTTCAAGGCCGAGGAGGCGGCCGACCAGGTACTCCCGGCCGAGGGGACGGTGCTGATCACCGTTGCGGAGCGCGACAAGCATGCCGCCCTGGAGATGGCCAGAGAGTTCAGAAAGCTGGGATTCCGGATCAAGGCGACGAAGGGGACCCATCAGTTCCTGACGGCGAACGGCATCGAGGCCGAGCCGATCCTCAAGATGCACGAGGGCAGGCCCCACATCGTCGACGCCATCAAAAACAAGGAGATCGACCTCATCATCAACACGCCGAGCGGGAAGCTCAGCAAGCACGACGACTCGTACATCCGAAAGTCGGCGATTCGGTACCGGGTTCCCTACATCACGACCATCGCCGCCTCGGCGGCGGCCGCCAAGGGGATCGCGGCGTTCCGCAAGGGCCACGGCCGCGCCCGCTCGCTTCAGAGTTATCACCAGGACCTTAAATAAAAGGCTCAAGGCAAAAGGCGAAAACGAAAAAAGGATCGGGGAGTTGCTCTCCGATCCTTTTCTTCTATTCTTTCCTTACGCCTTGTGCCTTTCGCCTCCCTTATTGATAATGTTTTTCGTAGATTTCCCACAAGGTCGACAGCAGCGCCGTGATGATCGGGCCGATGACGAACCCGGAGATCCCGAACACGGCGATGCCCCCGAGGGTGGACAGAAAGATCAGCAGCGGGTGCATCTGCGTGTCCTTGCCGACGAGGACCGGACGCAGGATGTTGTCGATGGAGCTGATCGCCAGGGAACCCACGGCGGCGACGACCACCCCTTCCCAGACGTGGCTCGTGACCAGCAGAATGAGGGCTGCCGGAGCCCAGATGACGGCGCAGCCGATCCCCGGGATCATGGCGGCGAGGATCATGATCACCCCCCAGACAAAGGCGCCCTGTATGCCGACGGCCCAGAAGAGGGCGCCTCCCATCGTGCCCTGGATCAGCCCGATGACCAGCGTTCCCTTGAGGGTCGCGCGGGCGGTCGAGGTGAACCGTTCGTAGATCCGGTTGCCGATCTCGTCCTGGAGCTCGAGGATGTAGAGGGCGCCCCGCAGCAGCTTTTCCCCGTCCCGGACGAAGAAGAAGAGGCAGTAGAGCATCACGATGAAGTTCACGATCAGCAGCAGGGTGTTCTGGGTCAGTTCCGTGAGGTAGGACACGATGTACTTCGAGATGCCGCCGGCGACCTCGTAGAATTTCTCGGTCAGCGCCGCCTCGTCGAGATCGAGCTTCTGCAGGTACGGGTTCCCCTTCAAGAGATCGATGACCCCCCGGGCCTTCTGCTGGATGTCCGACGTGTCCTTGAGGGCCGAGTACATGTCGATGGCCTGTGCCAGGAGCACGCTGCTGACGACGGCAAGGGGCAGCAGGATGACGACGGTCACGGCCATAAGCGTGATCGAGGTGCTCAGATTCGGGTGCCCCAGCCTCCGGTTCAGGGCCCTGTAGAGGGGCCCGAAGATGCCGGCGATGACGGCGGCCCAGAAGATGGGGTAGGCGAAAGGTTTCAGCAGGGTGAGAAACGCCAGCGTCCCGATGATCAGGATCGCGAAGAAAATATTCTTTCGAACTTTCTGCATTTCCATGGTATGGACCTTGCCTGCGAACGTCGGATACCATACCAGAACACCGGATCGAGGGGAAAGGATAATTTGCCCGCCGCCGGCGCGGGCCCCGTTTCTGGACAGGATCTTGCATTCTCATGACGGACGAGACGAAGCATCCCTCCGTGCCGCGGACAGAGCGGGGTCGAGGGGCCTCCTGGACCCTGGAAGAGGCCTGGGAGCTCTGCAAGGGAAAGTGCGGGGCGGACCCCTGGTGCCGGGTGTGCATGAAGGAAAAAGAGCGCCTGCACGAGGAATCGCTAAACCGTCAGAGGCAGGCTGACGATAAAGACAGGTAGAGAGACTGCTCGAGGCGAACCGACCGATGAAGATCCAGCGGACAGACCACCGGCAACCCCTTGGGCCGGGAGCCAAACCGGGCGCCCCGGAGGCCGTCGGGAGCCGTTTTCAGGATTTCCTGCGCGAGGCCGTGGCGGAAACCCCGGGCCTGTCGAAGCCGGGGATTGTCGGGAGCATCCCGCCTGCCGGGACCGGCCTGGCGCACGTCCGCGTCACGGGCAGGGATGAACTGCTGAGCCGCGCCGATGCGCTCCTCGGGATTCTGGAGTCCCTGCAGAACGCTCTCTCGGGCCCCGGCCTGCCGCTGCAGGACGCCTACGCCTCCGTGAGGGCCATCGAGGACCGGGCCGAGGAACTCGCCCCCCTCGTCGATCGGCTGCCCGAAGGGGATGCGTTGCGCGACTGCTTGAACCGCATCGTCATCACGGCCACGGTTGAGGCCATCAAGTTCCGCCGGGGCGACTTCCTGTAGCGACAGCCCCGCCTGCCGGGAGGGCGCCCCGCCTCTCCTTTGCCTCCCCGTCCGCACCGGCCGCCCCCCGCCGTCGTCATGCAGCAGCCGGCTCCCGCACGCACCGTCGCGCCGTCAAGCCCCTCGAAACGGATATCACTTGACAGGTCAAGGGGATGATGATAGAAATTGCCGACTAGATCAAGTGTCGGGGCGTGGCGCAGTCTGGTAGCGTATCTGAATGGGGTTCAGAGGGTCGGAGGTTCAAATCCTCTCGCCCCGACCATGAACAAGAAGCTCCCGCGGCCCGCGGGGACGAAGGGAGTTGGGAAAACGGATGTTGCGGCATCCCGTTTTCAGCTTCGTATGCGGGCGGTCAGTCAGCTGCAACGATTGACCGCCCTCTTTATTAGGGGAGTTGACAATCGCAAAGTCGGCGAATATATAGGGAAACCGTTTTTCAGGGATGCGAGAGTGGCGGAACTGGAAGACGCACTGGACTTAGGATCCAGCCCGCACTGCGGATAGGGGTTCGACTCCCCTCTCTCGCACCACTTCACACGGCAAAAGGAGTTCGATCGTGACAAGCGGAACCGGTGCAGCCATCAAGGTCGAAGAGATCAGCCCCGTCAAGAAGAGGATTTCCTTCGAGATTCCCTGGGAAGAGGTGAAGAAGGAACTCGATGCCGCCTACCGGACGGTGGGCAGGAAGGCGAGGGTCAAGGGGTTCAGGCCCGGCAAGACGCCCCGCCGCATCCTGGAGACGTACTTCAAGGAAGACGCCGAGGGGGAGGCGATCCAGAACATGGTAAGCCGCTCCTTCGAGGAGGCCGTTCAATCCGCCGGCATCGTGCCCGTGGCCAGGCCCGAGATCTCGCAGAACGGGATCCAGTCCGAACGGAGCTTCACCTACAGCGCAACCGTCGAAGTGGAGCCCGTCGTCGAGCCCAGAGGGTACACCGGCCTGGAGCTGCCCCGGGAGGATGCCGCCGTGACGGACCAGGACATCCAGAACCGGCTGGAGGAGCTGCGAAATCTCTACAGCACCCTGGCCGACGCCGAGGCGGAGCGGTCCGTCCGGATGGGCGATTTTCTCGTCATCGACTTCCAGGGCAGTCTCGGCGGCAACGTCCGGTCGGAACTCACCGAGACGGGCTTCCGGATCGAGATCGGCTCGAAGCGCCTGGTGCCGGGTTTCGAGGAAGCCCTGGTGGGCATGAAGAAGGGGGAGTCGAAGGAATTCACGGTCACGTTCCCCGGCGATTATCACGTCGAGGAATTCGCCGCCCAGCCGATCACGTTCCACGTCACCGTCCGGGACGTCAAGGTGAAGGTGCTGCCGGACCTGGATGACCAATTCATCAAGAATTTCGAGCAGTACGAGAGCATGGAGGCCCTTCGGGCCGACATCCGCAAGTCCCTCGAGCAGGAAAAGAGCGCGCGGGCGAAGGCGAACCTCCGAAAGGCCATCATCGACCGGCTGCTCGAACTCAATCCGTTCGACGTGCCCGAGGCCTACGTCGAGCGGCAGATCTTCAGCATGATGGTCGAGACCCAGCGCCGCATGGTGATCAACGGGATGGATCCCGACAACGCCGCCAGGATGGCAGCGAATTTGCACGACCAGTTCCGCGACGAGGCGGTCCGCCTGGTCCGTTCGGGCATCCTCCTGCAGAAGATCGCGGAAAAGGAATCGATCACCGTCGACGAAGCGGAGATCGACGACCGGATCCGCGAGACGGCGACCCGCTACGGGCGCGATTTCGAGTCGACAAAGGCCTCCTACGAAAAGGAGAATATGACAGAACGCCTGAGAGATCAAATACTTGAAGAAAAAACCCTTGATTTTATCGAGTCCAGGGCTAATATAAGGTAAAACAAAAAGCGGATGGACAAAAGGATTCTGATATGCCGTTGATCCCAATCGTCATTGAGCAGGATGGAAGAGGCGAAAGGGCCTTTGACATCTACTCGAGGCTCCTGAAGGACCGGATCGTCTTTCTGGGGGTCGGCATCGACGATGACGTGGCGAACCTCGTGATCGCCCAGCTGCTCTACCTCGAATCGGAGGACCCCGACAAGGAGATCCACTTCTACATCAACTCCCCCGGGGGGCTCGTGAGTGCGGGGCTCGCCATTTACGACACCATGCAGTACATCAAGGCCCCCGTTTCCACCTACTGCATGGGGCAGGCAGCCAGCATGGCGGCCATCCTGCTGGCCGCCGGGGAGAAGGGAAAGCGCTATGCGCTGCCCCACGCCCGGATCCTGATCCACCAGCCCATGGGGGGCTTCTCCGGGCAGGCGACGGACGTGGAGATCCAGGCCCGCGAGATCCTTCGACTCAAGCAGGAGCTCAACGAGATCCTCGCCCGGCACACGGATCAGCCGATCGAGAGGATCGAGCGTGACACGGACCGCGATTACTACATGTCCGGTGAGCAGGCGCACGAATACGGGCTCATCGACGCGGTGATCCAGAAGCGGCCGACCGCGATCAAGAAATAGAGGGGACGACATGCCGAGAAAACAGCGCGAAAACGAGGGGGGCGAGGGCATCCTGTTCTGCTCCTTCTGCGGGAAGACCCAGAACGAGGTGAAGAAGCTCGTGGCCGGACCTTCCGCGTACATCTGCGACGAATGCATCGAGCTGTGCCGGGCCATCATCCAGGAGGAGGCCGAGGTCCAGAGCATCGACGAGAGCCGCAAGAAGATCCCCGAGCCCAAGGACATCAAGAAGTTCCTGGACTCCTACGTCATCGGGCAGGAGCGCCCGAAGAAGATCCTCTCCGTGGCCGTCTACAACCACTACAAGCGGCTCTTCACCGAGGCGGACCTGGGCGGCGTGGAGCTCCAGAAGAGCAACATCCTGCTCATCGGTCCCACGGGGTCGGGCAAGACGCTGCTGGCCCGCACGCTGGCCAAGATGCTCAATGTGCCCTTCGCGATCGCCGACGCCACCTCGCTCACCGAGGCGGGCTACGTGGGCGAGGACGTGGAAAACATCATCCTGAGCCTCCTGCAGAACGCCGACTACGACGTGGAGCGGGCCTCCAAGGGGATCGTCTACATCGACGAGATCGACAAGATCTCCCGCAAGTCGGGAAGCCCCTCCATCACGCGCGACGTCTCCGGCGAGGGCGTCCAGCAGGCCCTCCTGAAGATCATCGAGGGGACCCTGGCGAACATCCCGCCCAAGGGAGGCCGCAAGCACCCCCAGCAGGAGTTCATCCAGGTCGACACGACGAACATCCTCTTCATCTGCGGCGGGGCCTTCGTGGGCCTGGAGGACATCATCCAGAAACGCATCGGCGCCAGCTCCGTCGGCTTCGGCGCCGACATCAAAGGCAAGAAGGAGCGCAAGCTCGGCGAGCTGCTCTCCGAGGTGCAGCCCGAGGACCTGCTGAAGTACGGCCTGATCCCCGAGTTCATCGGCCGGCTGCCCGTGATCGCCACGCTCGAGGAGCTCGACGAGAACGACCTGATGCGGGTCCTCGTGGAACCGAAGGATTCCATCAGCAAGCAGTACCAGAAAATCCTCGAGCTGGAGAATGTCAAGCTCAAGTTCACCGACGGCGCCCTGCGGGCCGTCTCGAGGCTCGCCGTGAACCGCAAGGCGGGAGCCCGGGGACTGAGGGCCATCCTCGAGAACACCATGCTCGACATCATGTACGACATCCCGTCGCGAAGCGACGTGAAGGAAGTCATCATCAACGAGGACGTCGTCCGGAAGGGCGAAAAGCCGATCCTGCTTTTCGAGTCCAAGACGGAGACGGCCTGAGGAGACGATCGAAACCGAATGGCCATGTTTGATTTCACGAAGAAAGAAGACAAGAAGATCATCGTCCCGCTGCTGCCCCTGCGGGATGTGGTCGTCTTCCCCTATATGATCGTGCCGCTTTTCGTCGGCCGCGAGAAATCCATCAATGCGCTCGAGTCGGCCATGAAGCAGGACAACGAGATTTTCCTCGTGGCCCAGAAGAGCGCGCAGAAAGACGAGCCCTCCGAGGAGGACATCTACACCGTGGGCACGCTGGGGGTCATCATCCAGCTGCTGCGCCTGCCCGACGGGACGGTGAAGGCCCTGGTGGAAGGGAAGAAGAGGGCCACCGTGCGGGACTACATCCCGAACCCGGACCACTTCGTCGTCGAGATCGAGGAAGTGCCCGAGACGGCGGCGGAGAACGTCGGTTCCGTGCAGGCGATCGCCCGTGTCCTCGTGGAGGCCTTCCGCAACTACGCGAAGCTCTCGCGCAAGATCCAGCCCGAGCTGGTCGACACCATCGCGGCCATCGACAGCCCGGCCAAGCTCTCCGACGTGATCGCCTCGCACCTGGGCGTCAAGCTCGAGAAGAAGCAGGCCCTCCTGGAGATCACCGATGCGGGCGAGAGGCTCGAAAAGCTCTACTCCCTGATCGTCGGCGAGATCGAGATCCTCGAGCTGGAGGAGAAGATCAAGCGCCGGGTCAAGAAGCAGATGGAGAAGACCCAGAAGGACTACTACCTCAACGAACAGATGCGCGCCATCCAGAAGGAGATGGGCGAGAAGGACGATTTCTCCAGCGAGATCGAAGAGCTCGAGAAGCGCATGAAGGGCAAGAAGCTCTCCGAGGAGGCCCAGAAGAAAGTCAAGCACGAGATCAAGAAGCTCAAGATGATGTCGCCCATGTCGGCGGAGGCCACGGTCGTGCGCAACTACATCGACTGGCTGCTCGACATGCCCTGGCAGGAGAAGACGGAGAACAGGCACACCCTGAAGGAGTCCGAGGCCATCCTCGAAGAGGATCACTACGGGCTCAAGAAGGTCAAGGAGCGCATCCTCGAGTACCTGGCCGTGCAGTCCCTCGTGAAGAAGAACAAGGGCTCCATCCTGTGTCTCGTCGGGCCTCCCGGGGTCGGCAAGACCTCCATCGCCAAGTCGATCGCCCGGGCGACGAACCGCAAGTTCGTGCGGCTCTCGCTGGGCGGGCTGCGCGACGAGGCGGAGATCCGCGGGCACCGGCGCACCTACATCGGGGCGCTTCCCGGCAAGATCATCCAACTCATCAAGAAGGCGGGATCCAACAACCCCGTACTGTGCCTCGACGAGATCGACAAGCTGAGCTCGGACTTCCGGGGAGACCCCAGTTCGGCGCTGCTGGAAGTGCTGGACCCGGAACAGAACAGCGCCTTCAACGACAATTACCTCGAGGTGGACTACGACCTGTCCGACGTGATGTTCATCACGACGGCCAACGTCCTGCAGACCATCCCCGCGCCGCTGCAGGACCGCATGGAGGTCATCCGGATCGCCGGGTACACCGAGCCCGAGAAGCTCAACATCGCGAAGCGGTTCCTCGTGAAGAAGGAGATCGAGGCCAACGGCCTCACGGACCAGGACATCCTGTTCACCGACGGGGCGATCCTGGAGATCATCCGCCGCTACACCCGGGAAGCGGGCGTCCGGAACCTGGAGCGGGAGATCGCATCCATCTGCCGGAAGGTGGCCCGCGAGATCGTGACCAACGGCCACAAGAAGCAGATCCGGATCAACGCGAAGTCCATCGAGAAGTACCTCGGGATCCCGAAGTACCGGTTCGGCGCCTCTGAGGGCAAGGAGGCCGTGGGACTCACCCAGGGCCTGGCGTGGACGGAAGTGGGCGGCGAGCTGCTGACCATCGAGGCCACGATCCTGCCCGGCACGGGCAAGACCATCCTGACGGGCAAGCTCGGCGACGTGATGCAGGAGTCGGCCCAGGCGGCGCTGACGATCGTGCGCTCGAAGGCCGAGGTGCTGAACCTCGACAAGAACTTCTACAAGGATACGGACATCCACATTCACGTCCCCGAGGGAGCCATCCCGAAGGACGGGCCGTCGGCGGGCATCGCCATGGTGACCTCCATCGCCTCGGCCTTCACGAAGCGGCCGGTCCGGGGGGACCTGGCCATGACCGGGGAGATCACGCTGCGGGGCAGGGTGCTGCCCATCGGCGGGCTCAAGGAGAAGCTCCTGGCGGCTCACCGCGGCGGGATCAAGACGGTGATCATCCCCAGGGAGAACGAAAAGGACCTCGTGGACATCCCGGGCAACGTGCTCAAGGACCTGGAGCTGAAACTGGTCGAGCGTATCGACGAGGTGCTCGAGACCGCCTTCGTCCCGATGCCGGAACCGGACGTCCCCCTCGACACGAAGGGGGAGATCCTCCCGATCGAAAAGGCCGTGGAACACGCGCGACACATCCACGCCTGAACCGGCCGACAGGCACGAAAGGCCGTGGAAAACGGCGATTTTGGCCTTGACAACAAACGGGGGGATGTCGTAGATTATCGGCCCGACTTGAAGGGCGGATAGCTCAGTCGGGAGAGCGCCACGCTTACACCGTGGATGTCACAGGTTCAAGTCCTGTTCCGCCTACCATATGGCTTGAAATGCGGGGTCGTAGTTAAGCTTGGTTATAACGCCGGCCTGTCACGTCGGAGGGCGTGGGTTCAAATCCCATCGGCCCCGCCAGTAAACAGAAGGGGTTGACCGGAAACGGTTAGCCCCTTTTTTTGTCCGCGTGCAGCCGGCCGCCCGCG
>JAGPKU010000006.1:54210-60136 GCA_018053845.1 Syntrophobacterales bacterium | reverse complement strand
CATCGGCATCATCATCCCCATTATTATCGACATAATCGGCATACGTCCGGGAGGCGTAGGGGGCTGATGATGGCTTGATGCAACAATCGGAAGGAATCACCCAATCCGTTATCAGGCTCCCTGGTAACGGATTTTTTATTGTAAGGGGGACGGCGGAAGATGGACAACAGAGCGGTTCTGATCTATGACACGACCCTGCGGGACGGCACCCAGGGCGAGCAGGTGAACTTCACGGCCGAGGAGAAGCTCCGCGTGGCCCGGCGCCTCGACGAGTTCGGGATCGCCTACATCGAGGGGGGCTGGCCCGGCTCGAACCCGAAGGACATGCGGTTCTTCGAGCTGGCCCGCCGGGTGAAGTTCAAAAACGCCAGGCTGGCCGCCTTCGGGAGCACGCGGAGGGCCCACACCGCGCCCTGCGAGTGTCCCAACGTGCAGGCCCTGCTCGAGGCGCAGACCCCGACGGTGACGATCTTCGGCAAGAGCTGGGACTTCCATGTCCGGGAGATCCTGAAGGTCTCCCTGAAGGAGAACCTCGCCATGATCGGCGAGACGGTCGCCTACCTCAAGTCGAAGAAGAAGGAGGTCATCTACGACGCCGAGCACTTCTTCGACGGCTACCGGGCAAACCCCCGCTACGCCCTGCAGACGCTCGAGGCCGCCTTTGCGAACGGCGCCGCGATGATCGTGCTGTGCGACACCAACGGCGGGACCCTCCCCTCGGAGATCGCCCGCGCGGTGGACGAGGTCGCCGCCCTGATCCCGCGCGATCGCCTGGGCATCCACACCCACAACGACGGCGGGCTGGCGGTGGCCAACACGCTGGCGGCCGTCGAGAGGGGCGCGCGCATGGTCCAGGGGACGATCAACGGCTACGGCGAGCGCTGCGGCAATGCCGATCTCGTCCCCATCATGGCCAACCTGGAGCTCAAGATGGGCAAGACCTGCCTGCCCGAGGGCGCCCTGAAGGACCTCACGCGGCTGTCGCTCTTCGTGAGCGAGATCGCCAACATCACCCCCCTGAACTCGCGGCCCTTCGTCGGCCGCAGCGCCTTCGCCCACAAGGGCGGCGTCCACGTCCACGCCGTGCTCAAGAACACCGGGGCCTACGAGCACGTCCCGCCCGAGAGCATCGGCAACCACCGCCGGGTGCTGGTCTCGGACCTCTCGGGCAAGAGCAACATCGAGTACAAGGCGGCCGAGATGGGCCTCTCGCTGGGGGACGACGACGCGCGCAGCCGCCGCATCGTCGAGGAGATCAAGCACCTGGAAAACGAGGGCTACAGCTTCGAGGCCGCCGACGGGTCGCTCGCCCTGATCATCCGCAAGGCCACGGGCGAGTTCGAGGAGCCCTTCCATCTGGAGTGCTTCCGTGTTATAAACGAGAAGCAGGGCAACGAGCCCTCCCGCGCCCAGGCCCTCATCAAGGTCATCGTGGGAAAGGACACGGAGATCACCGCCGCCGAGGGCAACGGGCCGATCAACGCCCTGGACAACGCCCTGCGAAAATCCCTCGTGAAATTCTACCCCGAGCTCAACCGCATGCACCTCACCGACTTCAAGGTGAGCATCCTCGAGGGCAGCGAGGGCACGGCGGCGAAGGTGCGCGTCTTCATCGAGTCGCGCGACGACAAGGACATCTGGAGCACGATCGGGGTGTCCGAGAGCGTCATCGAGGCCAGCTGGCTCGCGCTGGTGGACAGCATCCAGTACAAGCTCAGCAAGGACCGGCTCAACCGGAACGGAAAGGAAGCCCGCAAGGCCGTGGCCTGAACAAGAACCGGATTCCCTCCGCATTCAGCAGGCGCAGGGTGTTCCGATCTGCATCGAACGAACACGCAGTGAATCACTGACGGGAGCAGCAACGAGATGCCCATGACGATCACGGAAAAGATTCTGGCCCGGCACGCGGGGCTCGAGAGCGTCGCCCCCGGCGACCTCGTGGAGGCGAAGGTGGACCTCGCCTTCGCCCACGACTTCACGGCCCCCATCGCCATCGAGGTGTTCAGGCGGATCGGCGCCCCGAGGGTCTTCGACCGCAGGCGGGTCGTCCTCGTGGCCGATCATTTCGTGCCGAACAAGGACATCGCCTCGGCCGAGCAGGCCAAGCTCATGCGGGAGTTCGCCCGCGAGCAGGACCTCGATCTCTACTACGAGGTCGGCGAGGCCGGCATCGGCCACGTGCTGTTGCCGGAGCAGGGGCTCGTCGTGCCGGGGCAGCTCGTCATCGGGGCCGACAGCCACACCTGCGCCTACGGGGCCCTGGGGGCCTTCTCCACCGGGGTGGGGAGCACCGACTTCGCGGCCGTGATGGCCACGGGCGAGACCTGGCTGCGCGTCCCCCCGACGATCCGCGTCGAGTACACGGGGACCCTGCGGCCGCTGGTGGGCGGAAAGGACCTGATCCTGCGCCTCATCGGCGAGATCGGCGTCGAGGGGGCGCGCTACAGCGCGCTGGAGTTCTGCGGGGAGGTCATCGCCGGGCTGCCCATGCCGCATCGCTTCACGATGGCGAACATGGCCATCGAGGCGGGTGCGAAGAACGGCATCATCGTGCCCGACGAGACGACGAAGGCCTACGTGATGGGCCGGGCCCGGTGGGAGCCCCTTTACCTCGAGAGCGATCCCGACGCGAAATACGACCGGACGATCACGATCGAGGTGAGCGCCCTGGAGCCCCAGGTCGCGTTCCCGCCGTCGCCGGCCAACGTGCGGCCCGTCTCGGAGGCGAAGAACATCTCCCTGGACCAGGTCTTCATCGGCTCCTGCACCAACGGCTGGCTCGAGGATTTGCGCGACGCGGCGCGTGTCCTGAAGGGCCGGAAGAAGGCGAAGGGCCTGCGCCTGATCGTCATCCCGGCCTCCCCGACGATCCTGAAGGAGGCGACCCGGGAAGGGCTCGTCGAGATCTTTCTCGAGGCGGGCGCCGTCGTCGGGCCGCCCTGCTGCGGGCCCTGCCTGGGGGGGCACATGGGAATCCTCGCCTCGGGCGAGCGGGCCCTGGCGACGACGAACCGCAATTTCGTGGGCCGCATGGGCCACCCGAAGAGCGAGGTCTACCTCTGCAATCCCTCCATCGCCGCCGCATCGGCGGTGCTGGGGAGAATCGGCTCCCCCGAGGAGTTGTAAGCGGCTCTCGACCGCGGCGCATCCGTCCCACTGCAGAAGGCAAGAAGGTGAGAGGGTGAGAACGTTGGATGGGTCGGCGGCGAAATTCATGCTGCATGCTTCTCCAACCTTCTCACCTTCGAACCCTCTGACCCTCTTTACCGGAGAGCGCCCTGCAAGCGTTCGAAACAGCGTATTTTCGCAGGAGATGAATCGAGATGAAGTATGAAGGTCGCGTATGGAAGTTCGGCGATGACGTGGACACGGATCTGATCATCGCGGCGCGTTACTGCAACGTCTCCGACGGGGCCGCCCTGGCGAAGCACGCCTTTGCCGACGGGCGGCCCGAGTTCGCCGCCTCCGTGTCGGAGGGGGATGTCATTGTGGGGGGGCGAAACTTCGGATGCGGTTCGTCCCGCGAGCATGCCCCCATCGCGATCAAGGCGGCGGGCGTCCGGGTCGTCATCGCGAAGAGCTTTGCGAGGATCTTTTACCGCAACGCCTTCAACATCGGCCTTCCGCTGCTCGAGTCCGAAGAGGCCGCCGAGGACATCCGGGACGGCGACCGGCTCTCCGTGGATCTCGTGGCGGGGCGCATCGAAAACCGGACAACCGGTAAGTCCTACAGTGCAAGGCCGATCCCGCCCTTCATGGAGGGGCTCATCCGGGAAGGGGGGCTGGTGGCGTACATCCGGAAGGAAAAGATCGCAAAAGGGCAAGACGGATCGTCAGCAAAATCCTAAAAGGGAGCGAGAGCATGAAGACCTACAACATCGGTGTCATCCCCGGCGACGGCACGGGTCCCGAGGTCGTCGGCGAGGCCCTCAAGGCTCTCCGGGCCATCTCCGATGCCGAGGGGATCGAATTCAACCTGACCCGTTACGACATCGGCGGGGAGCGCTACCTGGCCAAGGGGGACCTGCTGCCCGACTCCGTCCTGTCGGAGCTTCGGGGCATGGACGCCTCGCTGCTCGGGGCCATCGGCCACCCCGGCGTGCGGCCGGGGATCCTCGAGACGGAGATCCTGCTGAAGATGCGCTTCGAGCTGGACCTCTACATCAACCTGCGGCCCGTCGTCCTGCTGCCCGGGGTCTGGACGCCGCTCAAGGACAAGGGGCCCGGGGACATCGACTTCGTGGTCGTGCGGGAGAACACCGAGGGGCTCTACGCCGGCAGCGGGGGCTTCCTGCGAAAGGGCACGGCGGGCGAGGTGGCGGTGCAGGAGTCGGTGAACACCCGCAAGGGCGTCGAGCGCTGCATCCGCTACGCCTTCGAGTACTGCCGGCGGCGCAACCGCCGGAAGAAGCTCACCCTCTGCGGCAAGACGAACGTCCTGACCTATGCCTGGAACCTCTGGGAGAGGGTCTACTACGAGGTGGCGAAGGAATACCCGGACGTGACGACCGATTACGCCCACGTGGACGCGACGTGCATGTGGATGGTGAAGAACCCCGAGTTCTTCGACGTCATCGTGACGGACAACATGTTCGGCGACGTCATCACCGACCTCGGCGCCATGATCCAGGGGGGCATGGGGATCGCCGCGGGGGGCAACATCAACCCCGACCCCGGCCAGACGGCGATCTTCGAGCCCATCGGCGGGTCGGCCCCGAAATACGCCGGCACGAACAAGATCAACCCGCTGGCGGCCATCTGCTCCGTGCAGATGATGCTCGAGTTCCTCGGCGAGACGACCGCCGCCGGCGTCCTGCTCGATGCCGTGCAGAAGGTCATCCGCAACGACCTCAAGAGCATGGATGCCGGCAAGATGGGTCACGGCACGCGGGAGGTGGGGGATCTCGTGGTCAAGTACATCCTCGAGCCCTGAGGGAGCAGCGAGGCCCGGGCAGCCGGGCCTTTTTTCTTGCCCGCCCATCCCCGGCCATTCCCCCGGCGCCCCGGCATTGCGGCGGCCCGCGACTTCCCGATTGACGAACCCGGGCGTTTCGTTTAGAGTTTTTCCCGTATTGACGATCGGGGCAGGAATGCCCGGGAGGCCGATTCGGTGCGGGACTTCGCAGGGTATCTGGGCAGGCAGGCCACGGACCGGTTGAACCGTTACGCGGAGCAGTCCGCGCTCTTCTACCGCATCCTGCGCCAGATCGTCGTCAATCCGCGGGCAGGCCGCAGGCTGAGGCTGCGGATCGTCGTCGAGCAGATCTATTTCACGGCCGTCGAGGCCCTGTGGATTCTCATCCCCATCTCGCTGCTTCTCGGCAGCATGATGATCCTGCAGTTCTCCGGCGTGGCGGCCCAGCACGACCTGGGCAAGATCACCGTGGCCCTGCTCATCCGGGAGTTCGGCCCCCTCGTCACGGCGCTGGTGGTCATCCTCCGGTCCGCCACGGCGGTGACGATCGAGACGGGCTACATGCAGGTCCTGCGCGAGATCGAGGCCCTGGAGCTCCAGGGCGTGGACCCCCTCGACATCCTGTTCGTGCCCCGCATGATCGGTATCACGGTATCGCTCCTCTGCCTGATCACCATCTTCTGCATCGTCTCGGTCCTGGGGGGGTATGCCATCGCCTGGGTGCTGACGACCCTGCCCCTGCAGAACTTCCTGGCGCAGATCGGCAAGGCCGTCGAGCCGATCGACATCGTGGCGGTCGCGCTCAAGGCCCTCTTCTTCGGGCTGGGGATCACCGTGATCTCGCTCTACTACGGCCTGTCCGTGCGCAAGGGGATCACGGAGATCCCCGTGATGACCTCGAGGGGGGCCGTGGCGTGCCTCTTTTACTGCGTGGCGGTGAACTTCGCGCTCTTTGCCGCCTTCTTCCTGTAGGTCCCCCATGGCGCTCATCGAACTCAGAGACTACGCGCA
>JAGPKU010000006.1:0-54110 GCA_018053845.1 Syntrophobacterales bacterium | reverse complement strand
CCCCGTGATGACCTCGAGGGGGGCCGTGGCGTGCCTCTTTTACTGCGTGGCGGTGAACTTCGCGCTCTTTGCCGCCTTCTTCCTGTAGGTCCCCCATGGCGCTCATCGAACTCAGAGACTACGCGCATACGCCCACGGGCCGGGGGAAGGGGCTGTCAAAGTTCTCCTTCTCGCTTTCGCCCGGCGATGCGTTCAGCCTCCACGCCGACCGGGTCGACGACGCGCACCTCTTCCTGCGGGCCCTGGCGAGCCTTGAGCCGCCGGAGGAGGGGAGCTACCGGTTCGACGGCGAGGAGCTGAATTTTGCGAAACGCCGGCGGCTTCTGGCCGTCCGCAGGAGGATCGGCTACCTCGGGGTCGATGCGGCCCTGATCGGAAACCGCACGCTGCGGACGAACCTGCTGCTCGGCCGCTACTACGCCGAGAACCGGCTCGATTTGTCCCTGGGCGAAGACGTCCTGGACCTGTGCCGCCTCTTCGGCATCGAGGACAAGCTCGACCTTCGCCCCGCGCAGGTGGCGCCGGAGGATGCGCGGGCGGCCGTCATCGTCCGGGAGATGACGAAGGGCGCCGAGGTGTTCCTCGTCGAGCAGGCCTTTGTCAACCTGCCGCGCCAGGCCGTCGAGATGTACATCGGGATGATCCGGAAGATGGCCGATTCGGGCGTTCCCTTTGTCTACTATGCCGGGTTGACGCAGTACGATCGCCTGTTCAAGAAACGGGACATCTACATCCGGGACGGCGTCGTCAGCGTCGTCTGAGTGCCGTCCGGTCTCGGGGGAGTCATGGAACTGAAATTCAGCAGGATGGATCGCGTCGTCGGGGTCTTCATCATTCTCGTCGTCGCCCTCATGGTGAGCTCGGTGGTCCTCGTCGGGCGCGGCAAGGACTGGTTCCGCCCGACGGTGACCTACTATGCGCAGTTCAAGGAGAATTACAACCTGTCCCCGGGCTCGCCCGTGAAGCTCTACAAGGCCGAGATCGGGAAGGTGAAGGACGTCACGCTCGTCGGCGACGCCGTCCGGGTCCGGCTCTCCATTTTCGAGGAGTACCACACGCGGTTCCGGCAGGACACGGTGGTGACCGTCGAGAGCCCCACCTTCGTCGGGTCCGAGTACGTGGCCGTCCGGCCCGGCAAGCCCGAAAGCGCGCTGATCCCGGAGGGCGGGACGGTCAAGTCCGAGGAGAAGAAGACCATCTCGGAGATCATGGCCGAGTACGAGGTGGAGGAGACGGCCAAGCGCCTGACGGAGACCATCCGGAACCTGGCCGACATCATCGACGAGCTGCGGGACCCCGAGGGGCCCCTGTTCAAATCCCTCGGCAGCATCGAGAGGAACCTGAAGAACATGGAGACCGTCACCGCCGACCTCAAGGAGGGCAAGGGGACGGTGGGACAGCTCCTGCGCTCCGACGAGCTGATCGGCCGGGTGAACACGTCCATGGAGCGGCTCGATCACGTCCTGGCGAACCTCGAGGGGGCCACGCCCGAGGTCACGGCGAACCTGAAGGAAAGCATGGAGAAGATCCGGGAGATCACGGCCAATCTCGAGAGGGGCAGCCGCGACATCCCCGCCGTGATCCGGACCACGAAGCGCGGCATCCAGGAGATCCGGGACGGCATCGACGAGATCAACCGCGTCGTCCAGGCCATCGAGAAGAACCCCCTCATCCGGGGGAACCTCCCCCCGAAGCCCGAGGGGAAGGAACTGGACGCGGGGCTGAGGAAGTGAGACGGCGATGAGAACGATCCGATACGGCCTGTTGACGGTTCTGGCGGTCCTGGCGGTTTCCTGCGGCGGGGGCAAGGCGGCCGTCGTTCCCGGGCACCTGAGCGCCGGCGCCGAGCAGACGGCCCGGGGGATGCCCTTTTTCGAGCGGGGCTGTTACGCCAGGGCCCTGGAGCATTTCACCCGCGCCCACGAGCTGTACACGGCCGTCGGGGACAGCCGCGGCATGGCCATGAGCGCAAACAACATCGGCGTCGTCTACCGCGCCATGGGCGAGGCCGGGGCGGCCATCCCCTTCTTCGAGGATGCCCTGCGGACGTACCGCAGTCTCGGGGATCGGGCGCAGGTGCGCCAGGCCCTCTCGAACCTGGCGGCCGCCCAGGTGGATGCGGGGGATTACGGGTCGGCAGGGAAGAACATCGACGAGGCGCTCCGGATCGATATCCGGGGCGGACCGTTCACGCCGGCGATGACGGTGAAGGGGATCCTCCTGGCCAGGCAGGGAGATCCCGGGGGGGCCGAGGCGATGTTCAGGAAGGCCCTCGATCCGATCGGCGACAAGAATCCCGCCGGGGCGGCGGCTGCGCATTACGCCCTGGGGGATCTGCTGCTGGGGGCGGCCCGATACGAGGAGGCCGTCTCCCATCTCGAAAAGGCCCTCGAGATAGACCGCCGGGCGGGCTTTTACAGGGGAATCGCCGACGATCTCGCCGCCCTGGGCCGTTGCCATGCGGGACTGCGCAACGATGCGGCGGCCGTGGCATCGTGGGAGCAGAGCGTGCGGATCTATGCCCTCCTGGGGATGGAGGAAAAGGTCCGCTCGACGATGGTCCTGCTCGAGGAGGCGGCCGGCCGATCGAACCTCGACATCGATCTCACCCGCACCCTGGCCGAGCACTGGCTCAAGGGGGAGACGGCAGAGAGCCTCTGCGATTGACACCTTTGAAAAAGCAGTTATGAGTTTTGAGTTTCGAGTTACGAGTTGAAAAGGAGGCACCAAACCTTCTCCAATTCATAACTCAAAATTCATCACTCAAAACTCGGTGTTCCATGGACGTCTTCGGCCTCGGCCAGTGTTCCCTCGACTATCTCGGGCGCATCCCCGCCTGGCCCGGACCCGACACGAAATGCGAGTTCCATGACATGGTCATCCAGGGGGGAGGGCCCGTGGCCACGGCCCTCGTGGCCCTGTCGCGCTGGGGGCTTGCCTGCCACTTCGCCGGGGTGGCGGGCGACGACCCCTTCGGCCGGCAGATCGCCCGGTTTCTGAGCGACGAGGGCGTGGATGTGTCGGGCCTCGTCGAGAGGCCGGGCCACCGCTCGCAGTTCGCCTTCATCGCCGTGGAGCCCGGGGGCCGCAGGACCATCTTCTGGCAAAGGCCGACGGGCGAGGCGCTCCGGCCCCGGGAGATCCGGATGGAGGTCCTTCGCGCCTGCCGCGTGCTGCACACCGACGGACTTTTCATCGAGGCGTCCCTCGCCGCGGCGGCGGAGGCGAAACGGGCGGGCGTCCTGGTCGCCGTCGACGCGGGAACCCTGCGGGAGGGGATGCTCGAGCTGGCCCGCGCAAGCGACTGCTTCGTCGGCTCCGAATCCTTCGCCCGGGCGCTTGTCGGCGGGGACGACCCCCTGGAGGCCTGCAGGCGGATCCTCGGGTCCGGTTGCCGGATCGCCGGCGTCACCCTGGGGGCCAGGGGCTACGCGGCGATGTTCGACGGGCGAAGGATCGTCAAGCCCGCCCGGGCCGTCGAGGCCGTGGACACGACGGGCTGCGGCGACGTCTTCCATGCCGGGCTCACCTACGGCCTCGCCCGCGGGTGGGACCCCGAGAAAAGCTTCGACCTCGCGGCCTGGGCGGCGGCGCAGGTGGCCACGGGAATGGGCGGTCGCGCGGGAATCCCCGCGAAAGCGGACCTGCGCGACAGGGGATACGACTAGGGTGAGCCCATGGAGAGGCTGCCCGCGAGGTTCATCGGGGCCTTGGCCGGGGGCGCCCCGGGAGACGCCATCGGGGAGACGGCCTCTCGATACGAGACGGGCACGAGGCCCTGCTCGAGGCGATCGACGCGTCCGGGACGCCGCATTGACCGACCGGCAAAACTCCTGCGGAAGAAACGAAGGACGGGGCAAGGGGGCATCACGGGCGCATGGCCGGACGGGTGATCATCATCGGGGCGGGACTGGCGGGACTGACGGCGGCCCTTGCCGCCCGGAAGGAGGGGGCGGCGGTGCTCGTCGTCGACCGGGGCCCCATCGGCCTGGGGACGAACTCCGCCCTGGCCAACGGGGTGATGTCGGGTCCCTCGGAGCGCTACGGCGCCGAGGACTACATCCGCGACACGCTCCGCGCCGGCAGCGGGCTCAACTGCGGAGCCCGGGTCAGGCTCATGGCCCGCGAGGCGCCGTCGGCCTTCCGGTTCCTGCGCTCCGTCGGGATCCCCATCCGGGAGCGCGGCGCCCAGCGGACGGTCGTGTCGCCCGACCCGTCGGTGATCCCCGGGGTGACCCTCATGCGGATGCTGGCGGATCACGTCCGCGGCCTCGACGGCGTCCACACCCTGCCCGGGTTCTGCGTGACGGAACTCCTCCGCCGTGACGGCAGGGCCCGCGGGATCCGGGGGTTCGACCGCAGGGGCGGGCAGCTGGAGATCGAGGCGCCGGCCGTGGTCCTGGCGACAGGCGGGGCCGGGGCCGTCTGGCGGCGGCACGACAACCAGAAGCGGATCATGGGGCAGGGCTATGCCCTGGCCGCTGAGGCCGGCCTCGCCCTTCTGGACATGGAGTTCGTGCAGTTCTATCCCCTCGTGCTGGCCGAACCGGGGCTCCCGGCCCTGATCGTCTATCCGCCCTTTGCGCGGGAGGCGAAGCTGATCGGCGCCTCCGGCGAGGACATCCTGGAAAAGCACGGCCTGGCCGACGTCAACGACGCGATCGTCAAGAAGCGCGACCGCTTCTCGGCCCTTCTCTTCGAGGAAGCGCGGGCGGGGGGCGTCTTTCTCGACCTCCGGGGGGTCCCCGCCGCAGCCTGGGACGCGCATCCCCTGGCGATCTTCCGGCGGCTCCGCTTTCCCTTCCGGGAAAGGCCCGCGGCGGTTGCTCCCGCGGTGCATTTCATGATGGGCGGCGTGCGCGCCGCCGAGACGGGCGAGACGGACCTCGCCGGGCTCTTTGCCTGCGGGGAGATCCTCTGGGGCCTGCACGGGGCCAACCGCCTGGGCGGCAACGCCCTGACGGAGTGCGTCGTCTCCGGGGCCCTCGCGGGCCGGTTCGCCGCGGAGCGGGCCCTGGCCATGCCGCCCGCGCCCTCGTGCGGACAGAAGGCGCAGCCCGCGGCCCGGGCCGAAGGCGCGGGGACGGCGGTCCAATACCGCGAGATCCTCAGGGGCCTGCGGGAGGCGGCCTGGAGCGGCGCCGGGGTCGTCCGGGCGGAAGGTTCCATGCGCGCGGCCCTCCAGGCGCTCGACACGGTCGAGGAGAGGCTCGGGCGCCTGGCCCCGCGGACCGTGGCGGAGCGGCTGGCGCACGGCGACCTGCGCGCCGGGGCCCTGACGCTCAGGGCCGTCCTGCTGGCCGGCCTGGCGAGGACGGAGAGCCGCGGGAGCTTCCTGCGGAGCGACCACCCGGGGCAGGACGACGGCCGCTGGCGCCGAAACTCCTGCCTGCAGTACGATGCGGCAGGCGGCGGCTTCGCGGTTCGTCATCTGCCCGCGGAGGACGCCTGAGCGGGGAAGCGAGGCCTGCAGGCGTGCCCGCGGCCGTGCGAGAGATCCTGTCCGTCGCGTTTCCGGCCGCCGCCAGCGGCTGACCGGGTTCGTCTTCATCGGCGCCGTCTACCTCTCCCCGGTGATCCGGAACATCGGCGGCAGGGGCGACCGGCGCTGACGACGCAAAGCCGGGAAGGAGGGTCCGATGAACCGTTTCGTCCGCACCCTGCCCGTGGTCGTTGCGGCCTCGGTGCTCGCCTGGCTGTGGTACACGGCGTGGCCGGAGCTGTTCCGGGACGGCATGCCGTCGATCGCCCGCGACGCCGAGTTCGCTCTCATGGTTCGGCTCTCGGGCTTTGTCGTCATCCTCGCCATCGCCTTCTATTTCGCCGTCCGGAATCTGACGAGGAAATGAATGAGGCACAAGCAGCAAGGGCCAAGCGGCAAGGCGCCGTGTTGCGGGGGATTCTCTCTTCACCCTGTTGCCTGATGCCTGATTCTCTCTAGGGGTCCCCGCCGTGCAGCAGGGCCTTGAGCGTCTCGAGCGTGTCCGCCTCATCGGGCGGCTTGTCCTTCCACATCACGATGCGGGGCCGGCGCAGGGTGACCCCCGACTTGCGTCGCGCCGAAGGCTCGATGCCCTCGAAGGCGATCTCGAAGACGAGCTGCGGCCTCACGGCGCGGACGGGGCCGAATCGCTCGAGGGTGTTGCGGCGGATAAAGGCGTCGATGCGCCGGATTTCCTCGTCCGTGAGCCCTTCCGCGATGCGGGCCACGGGGACGAGCTGCCCCCTGCGCCACAGGCCGAAGGTGTAGTCGGCCGTCCGGTCCTCCCGCCCCCCCGGTGCCGGCTGCGCGTACAGCAGGATCGCGTCGACGGTGCAGGGCTCGAGCTTCCACGTCCACCAGCTGCCCCGGTGCCGACCGGCCTCGTAGGGCGAATCGAGGCGCTTGAGCATGAGCCCCCGGGCCCGCATGTCCCGGCACTGCCTGCGCCTCGCCGTCAGGTCCTCCCAGCTCGTGTCGCCCAGCAGAGGCGACAGGCGAATCCGCTCCCCGGGGCCTCGGTGTGCGAGGAGCCCGGCCAGGGCGTCCCGCCGCTCCCGCAGGGGCCGCCGCCGGGCATCCGCGCCCCCCGATTCCAGCAGATCGAAGGCCATGAAGACCGCGGGGACTTCCTCGAGGAGTTTCCGGGGCGCGGAGAGGCGCTCGATCCGTTTCTGCAGCAGCCCGCCCGGGAGGGGCGCCCCGTCCTTCCACGGCAGGATCTCCCCGTCGAGGACCGTTCCATCGGGCAGGCCGCCCGCCCCCCCGGCGAGCTCCGGGAACGCCCGGTTGAGCAGCTCGCCGCCGCGGGACCACAGGAAAACCGAACCGCCGCGCTTCACGGCCTGGGCCCGGATCCCGTCCCACTGCCACTCGGCGCACCACTGCGCCCGGGGGCCGAGCGCCTCGGGCATCCCGTCGAGCGGGCAGGCGAGATGGAACGGGTAGGGGCGGCTTCGCTCCGCGTCGGCGCCGCCGGCCGCGAGGAGACGGCGGAAAAATTCCGCCGTCGGTTCCCAGGGGGCCAGGAGGCGGTGCGCGATGACATGGGCCTCGATGCCCGAGAGTTCGCCCAGCGCGCGGATCACCGTCTGCCGCGAGACGCCGGCACGGAAGCCGCCCGCGAGCATCCGGTTCCAGACGAGGCGCTGGCGCTCGTCCATCTGCCGCCAGGTCTCTTCGACCCACTCCCGGCGCCGCCCCTCGCCGGCGTCCTGCATCGGCAGGAGCCTCTCCTCCACCAGGGCCCGCAGGCCCCAGGGGCTCGAATCGCCCGCCCCCGGCACGATGAGGGCGATCGTCTCGGCCGAATCGCCGGCCGCTTTCCGGCATTCGTCGAAGAGCCACCCCGGGATGCCGGCCGCCTCGCAGGCCCACTGCCGGAGACCGGCCGCCGCGACGGCCCGCCCGGTCTTCTCGCCGAGCAGAAAGAACAGGGCCCACGCGGCATCCTCCGCCGGGGCATCCCCGAAATAGCGCTTCAGCGCCTCGGCCTTGCGCGAGGCCTTCGTCGTCTCGTCGAGTTCGAAGTACAGATCGGTGAAGTGTCGCATAAATACAGGCTAAAGGCTAAAGGCTAAAGGCAACGTCAGCCCTGGGGGTTCAGATTTCTAATCTTCCGTCGTCTCATCCGCGGCGAACCTCGCCTTCAGCGGCTTCGCGTCGATGCCCTTCTCCCGGAGCATCCGGACGACGGGATCGACCGTGCCGTGGGTGACGAAGACCTCGCCTGCGCCCGTCGCCGCGACGGCCTCCATGAGGCCCGGCCAGTCCGCGTGGTCGGAGAGCACGAACCCCCGGTCGACGCCGCGGCGCCGCGCGGCCCCGAGCAGGCGCATCCAGCCCGAGGCCAGCGCCGTGGCGCATTCGCCGAAGCGCCGTACCCAGTCCGTGCCGCGCACCGAGGGCGGCGCGAGGATGAGCGCCCGGCTGAAACCGGCCTTCTTCCCCGCCGCCTCGACCGGGGTCGTGTTCGGCAGCCCCACCCCGCTCATCCGGTAGCGGCGGTTCATCTCCTCCACGGAGGGGTGCGTGAGGATGGGCCCCTGGTCGGGGTCGAGCCCCATGAGGACCCGCTGCGCCTTGCCGAGGGCGTAGGCGAAGATCACGCTCGGGCGGCCCGCCCCCTGGTTGGAGCGCCACCAGGCGCGGATCTGCGCGAAGAGCCTCGCCGGCTCGTCCCAGCGGTACAGGGGGAGGCCGAAGGTGGACTCCGTGATGAAGCAGTGGCAGCGGAGGGGCTCGAAGGGGGTGCAGGTGGGGTCGGGCTGGAGCTTGTAGTCGCCGCTGAAGACGGTGACGTGACCCCGGCGTTCGATCCGGACCTGGGCGGATCCCAGGATGTGCCCGGCCGGGTGCAGCGACAGGCGGACGCCGCCGAGGTCGACGGTCTCCCCGTAGGCCGCGAACCGGATCTGCGCCTCGTTTCCCAGCCGGGTCCGCAACACGTGGGCGCCCGGCCGCGCCGCCAGATACCGCCCGCAGCCGCGCGCCGCGTGATCGGCGTGCCCGTGGGTGATGACGGCGCATTCCACGGGGCCCCAGGGATCGATGTGAAAGCCGCCGTCCTCGCAGACGAGGCCCCAGGCTGTCATCCGCAGGGGAATCATGATGTCCGCAGTATGGCACAAACCCCGGGCCCCTGCAACGAAGACGGCTTCCCCGTCGGGCGCAGACGTCCGAAAATGTGCTTGACAGGCCTTGCGCGGGGGCGATATGGTTCGCCTCGTGGTCTAAGGGGGGGACCATTCTGGGGGGAATGGGGGCCGCTGATCCAGGGTCTGTCGGACGGTTCCCGCTTTTTCAGAGTGTCTGCTCCCGGCCGTCGAGAATTTTGCACAGGAGGGAACACGATGGCGCAGGGAATCGTCAAGTGGTTCAACGAGAAGAAAGGGTTCGGCTTCATTCAGCAGGACGGGGGCGGCGATCTCTTCGTCCATTATACGGCCATCAAGGCAGCCGGGTTCAGGAGCCTGCAGGAAGGGCAGCGGGTCCAGTTCGAGGTCGAGACGACGGACAGGGGCCCGAAGGCGAAGAACGTGGAAGTGATCTGAGCGCAACCAGACCCTGAGAGAGGCGGCGCCCGCCCGGCGCCGCTTTTTTTTGCCCGGGGGCCGTCCCGACGGGGGATCCGGAAATTTCCGATAGAATTGGGACGCAAAGGCTGATATAGATACACCATCGGTCGCCGGATTCATCATTCCTGCTTTCCCGCTCATTCTACAAGGAGGTGAGGTCCCATGGTGTCAGCGGCTTTTTTGAAGGAGTGCAACGTGTTCGAGGGATTGAACGACGCGCAGATCGAGAAGCTCGTGTCGATCGCCAAGGAGGAGTCCTACCCGACCGGGACCCTTCTGTACAAGGAGGGGGACCCGTCGACTCACCTCTACCTGGTCCAGCAGGGGAAGGTCTTCCTGGAGATGAAAACCGACATGGGGCCCACCCGGCCCCCGATGCAGGTCATCATCGACGTCGTCACCCGCCGTGAGGCCTTCGGCTGGTCCGCGTTCGTGGAACCCAACCTCCACACCCTGAGCGCGCTGATCGCCGAGCCGACCAAGATCATCACCTTCGACGGCGGCAAGCTGAGAGCCATGATGGAGGAGGACTGCGGAATGGGCTACGAGGTCATGAAGGGCCTCGCGCGGCTGCTCGCCACGCGTCTCAACCACACCCGGGTGCTGCTGATCGGGGAGCGCGCCCTGGCGACGCTCACGGCGGACACGGAGTACGCGTGACGCGCCGTCCACGCACGGTTACGGAATCCGCAAGGCGGGGGGTTTCAACCCCGCCTTTTATTTGACCTTCACGGCGCAAGGCTCAAGAGCGATGGTCGTCTTGCCCTTCGTCTCTTGCCTCGAGCCGCAAGCCCTTTGCCGTATGCCATGCTTTCATTGAACAACATCTCAAAGCAATACGGCCCGAAGGTCCTCTTCGAGGGGCTCTCCCTGTTCGTCGGCGAGCGCGACCGGATCGCCGTCGTCGGCGCCAACGGGACGGGCAAGTCGACGCTGATGAAGATCATCGCCGGCGAGGTGGAGGCCGATTCGGGCACCCTGCACAGGTCCCGCTTCACCACCGTCGGCTACCTGCCCCAGGAGCTGATCGGTCACGGGGGCCGGACGCTCCTGGAGGAGGCCCTGAGGGCCTTCGAGGACATCCGGAAGCTGCAGCTGCGGTTCGACGAGATCTCCGCGGAGATCCGGTCGAGGACCGACGCGGGCCGGACCGGCGCGGAGCTCGAAGCCCTGCTTGCCGAGATGGGACGGATCCAGCATCGGATCGAGGACGGCGAGGGCTGGCGCATCGAGGCCCGGGCCAAGGAGATCCTCTTCGGTCTCGGCTTCCGGGAGCGGGACCTGGAGCGCCCCTCGGGCGAGTTCAGCAGCGGCTGGCAGATGAGGATCGAGCTGGCGAGGCTCCTGTTGCGCGAGCCCTCGGTGCTGCTCCTCGACGAGCCGACCAACCACCTCGACATCGAGTCCCTGGAGTGGCTCGAGGGCTACCTCGAGGCCTACATGGGCGCCCTGCTGCTCGTCTCCCACGACCGCCGGTTCCTGGACAACCTCGTCGGGCGCACCGTCGAGATTTCCCAGGGCCGGGCGACGGAGTACGCCTGCAACTACTCGGGCTACCTCCGCGAGAAGGAAGCCCGGCGCCGCCTCCTGGAGGCGGCCTTCGAGAACCAGCAGAAGATGATCCGCGAGACGGAGCGCTTCGTCGAGCGCTTCCGCGCCAAGAGCACCAAGGCCCGGCAGGTGCAGAGCCGCCTGAAGCGGCTCGAGAAGCTCGATCGGATCGAGCTCGAGACGGACGAGCAGGAGATCGCCTTCCGCTTCCCGTCCCCGCCCCGCTCCGGCAGGGTGGTCCTGCGGCTCGAGAACGTGACGAAGCGCTACGGGGATGCGGCCGTCTTCGAGGGGGTGTCGCTCACCGTGGAGCGGGGGGACCGCATCGCCGTGCTGGGGGTCAACGGCGCGGGGAAATCGACGCTGGCCCGTCTCCTGGCGGGGATCGAGCCCATCCAGGGCGGCCGGCGCATCGAGGGACACCAGGTCACCGTCTCCTACTACGCCCAGAACCAGGCCGACGCGCTCGACCCGTCAAGGACCGTCCTGGAGTCCGTCGAGGAGGTGGCCGCCTTCGGCGCCGGGGGGAACCTGCGGACCCTGCTGGGTCATTTCCTCTTTTCCGACGACGATGTCTTCAAGCGCGTCTCCGTGCTCTCGGGCGGCGAGAAGAGCCGGCTGGCGCTGGCGCGGATGCTCCTCGTGCCGGCCAATTTCCTCATCCTCGACGAGCCGACGAACCACCTGGACATGCGCTCCAAGGAAGTGCTCAAGGAGGCCCTGCGCGCCTTCGACGGCACCTTCGTGATCGTGTCGCACGACCGCGATTTCCTGGCGGGTCTCGTCACGAAGGTGCTCGTGGCAAAGGACGGGGATCTCGTCCTCTACCCGGGCTCCGTCGACGACTACCTGCGGATCTGGCACGAGCGGGAGGCCCGGGGCTCGAAAGCCGGCGCGGCGGACCCCGATGGGGAAGGAAAGGCCCGCCTGCGGCAGGAGCGCGAGCGCAAGCGCGGGGAGGCCGAGCGGAGGCAGCAGCGATACCGCCGCGTCAAGCCCCTCCGGGACGACCTGGAGGCGCTGCTCGCGGAGATCGACGTCCGGGAGAAGCGGAAGGCCGAGCTGGAGGCCCTCCTGGCCGACCCCGCGACCTACGGGGACGGCGGCCGGGTGAAGCGGCTCGGCGCCGAATACCGGGACCTTGCGCCGCTGCTCGAGGGCCTCTACCGTAGGTGGGACGATCTGCAGGGGATGATCGATGCCATCGAAAGGGAGGGGTCGGAACCGGTGCACGGGGGAGGATAAAAAAAGGGGAGCCCGGGGCTCCCCTTGCGTCTTCATGCGGGTCGACGGCCGATCAGCCGCAGGATCCGGCACAGCCGCCGCAGCCGTCCGCCCTCTTGAGGTTCGATTCAATCGCGTACCCCGACCCGCGGGGCGTTTCGATGAAATCGACCTTGATCGGCTTCACTTCCTCGTAGAGGCCCTTCTCGATCATGAACGTCAGGCCGTTTCGGGTGAAAATCTCGTCGCCATCGTTGGACTCGTCCAGAGCCATGCCCAGGGAGGGCCCCGCTCAGCCGCCCTCGTTGAGGAAGATCCTCACCAGGGCCTTCTCGTTGCGCTCCTTGAAGAACGCGAGCATCATCTCTTCCGCTTTGGGTGTAATCTCGAACATCAAACATCCTCCGGAGAATTTCAATTGCCTTTAATGTGCACACGAAATGCCCCTTGTCAAATGATATTTGCCCGGGATAAGGAACAAGCGATGCAGCGTCCACGGGCAACGACACCGTCATCGACTGCATGACAGGAGTTGGACCATCAAGCACTTCCTGCTCATCCACCCCCCCGTCGCGAAGGCCTGCGAGCCGCCGGGCGGCATCGCGCGGCTGGCCGGTTGCCTCGCCGAACACGGGGTGCGATGCACGGTCCTGGACGCCAACCTCGAGGGGCAGCTGCATCTTCTGGGCGAGGCGGCCCGGGAGAAAGGCCGGAAATTTGACACCTGGACAGTCCGGGCGCGGCGAAGGCTGCCCGAGAACCTGGCGGGGCTGCGGGGCCCGGGGCTCTACGGCAGGGAGGATCGTTACCGGCGCTGCGTCAGCGATGTCAACCGCCTGCTCGAGCAGCGGGGCCGCGAGGCCGGGGTCTCGCTTTCGCTGGCCGATTACCAGGACCGGCGGCTCTCGCCCCTGCGGTCGGAGGACCTGCACCGGGCCGCCCGGGACCCCGGATCCAGCGTGTTCATGCCCTGGCTTGCCGGCCGGATCGAGGCCCTGGTCGAGCAGGGCGCTCCCGACGCCGTCGGCGTCTCCCTGAACTACCTGAGCCAGGCCCTGAGCGCATTCGCCCTGATCGGGTTCATCCGCGGGCGTTTCCCCGGCATTCCCGTCGTGCTGGGCGGCGGGCTCGTCACGTCCTGGCTCAGGCGCACGGGCGGCCGAAACCCCTTCGAGGGGCTGATCGACCATTGCGTCGCGGGCCCCGGGGAGGATTTTCTCCTGAGGCTTGCCGGGATCCAGGGCGGCGGGGGTCGCTTCGCCCGCCCCGACTACGGCGGTTTCCCCCGGGGGGCCTACCTTGCGCCGGGGCCGATCCTCCCTTACGGGGCCTCGGCGGGCTGTCACTGGCGCCGCTGCACCTTCTGCCCCGAGAGGGCCGAGGGGCAACGCCACCGCCCCGTCCCGGAAGAGCAGGTCCTGGCGGATCTCCGGGCGCTCGGGACGGAGATGCGGCCGGCCCTGATCCATTTTCTCGACAGCACCATGAGCCCGCGGCTCCTCGAGCACCTGGCCCGTCACGCCCCGGGCGCCCCCTGGTACGGCTTTGCCCGGGTGAGTGACCGGCTGGGCGACGCGGAGTTCTGCAGGGCTCTGAGGGACTCGGGCTGCGTCATGCTGAAGCTCGGCCTCGAGTCGGGCGACCAGGGGGTGCTCGACGCCCTCGAGAAGGGCATCCGGGTCGACGAGGCCTCGCGGGCCCTGCAGGCCCTGAAGGGCGCGGGGATCGGGACCTACGTCTACCTGCTCTTCGGGACCCCCGCCGAGACCCCCGAGGCGGCCCGGCGCACCCTGGCCTTCACCGCGCGTCACGCCGAGTGGATCGATTTCCTCAACCTCGCCGTCTTCAACCTGCCGGCCGATTCGGATGCGGCGGCGGGGCTGAAGGTCCGCCCCTTCTACGAGGGGGACCTCTCGCTGTATGCCGATTTCGAACACCCCGCCGGCTGGGGACGAAAGGCGGTGCGGGGTTTCCTCGAGCGGGAGTTCCGCCGTCACCCCTCCGTGGCGCCCATCGTCAGGCGCCAGCCGCCGTTCTTCACGTCCAATCACGCGCCTTTTCTGCTAAATTTTTGTTGAAAAATTCGATGAAAGACGACAAAGTGGGGGCGGTTTTCCGGGGAGATCGTTCCTATCCCCTCTAAATAAATGGGTAAAAAGGGGAAATCCGGCAGACTCCTTGCAAAGAAGCTGCAAGAGGCGGGGAAATAGTGTCCAAACCCTGATGATCGCCAGCCGGGCTGCACGGTGCAGGGGCCCGCGAGGTCCAGAAGGACGGTAAGCCGGTATGAACGTAGGCAGGCTCAGCATGCGCATGGACATCCGCAGGAACGTGACGCTCCGCAACCAGATCGAGCAGAACGGCCTGCTCATCATCGCCGTGGCGATGGCCCTCATCTACTGGATCTTCGACTCCATGGTGACGGATCAGTTCTGGACTCGCCTGCTCGTCGTGGTGCTCATCTTCACCTACGGCATGATGACCCAGTTCCTCATCAACCAGCGCCGCGAGGCCGAGGAGGCCCTCCAGCACGCCCACGACGAGCTCGAGGAGCGTGTCCAGATCCGCACGGCGGAGCTGAGCCGCGCCAACGAGGAGCTCCAGCGGGAGATCCGCGAGCGCAAGCAGGCCGAGGAGCAGAAGAAGAAGCTGGAGAACCAGCTCCTGCACGCCCAGAAGATGGAGGCCATCGGGACGCTGGCCGGCGGCATCGCCCACGACTTCAACAACCTGCTGCAGGCCATCTCGGGCTACACGCAGCTGCTGCTGATGCGCAAGGACTCGAGCGACCCCGACTACGGCAAGCTCGAGGTCATCCAGACCTCCACCCTGAAGGCCAGCGAGCTGACGAAGCAGCTGCTCATCTTCAGCCGCAAGATGGAGAGCAAGCTCAAGCCCCTCGACCTCAACCACGAGGTCATGCAGGTCTGCAAGATCCTCCAGCGGACGATCCCGAGGATGATCACGATCGACCTCAAGCTCGCGGAGAACCTGAAGGTCGTCAACGCCGACTCGGCGCAGCTCGAGCAGATCCTCATGAACCTCGGCGTCAACGCCCGCGACGCCATGGCCGACGGCGGCACCCTGACGTTCCAGACGGAAAACGTCTACCTCGACCGGGGCTACACGACGTCCATGCTGGGCGCCACCCCCGGCGAGTACATCCTCCTCACCGTGTCCGACACGGGCCACGGGATGGACAAGGAGACCCTGCAGCACATCTTCGAACCCTTCTACACGACCAAGGAGGCCGGCAAGGGAACGGGGCTTGGCCTGGCCATCGTCTACGGCATCGTCCAGAACCACAACGGCTACATCCAGGTCGACAGCCGCCCCGGCGGCGGGACGACCTTCCGCATCTATTTCCCCGTCCTCAAGGGCGACGGCCAGGAGAAGGCCGAGGCAAAGGTCCAGAAGGAAGCCCCGCGGGGGAAGGAAAGGGTCCTGCTGGTCGACGACGAGAAGACCGTCCTCGACATCGGGCAGGACCTGCTCCGGCAGTACGGTTACGAGACCATCCTGGCCGACGGGGGCGAGAAGGCCATCGAGATCTACCGCAGGGAGAAGGACCGCATCGATCTCGTGATCCTCGACCTCATCATGCCCGGCATGGGCGGGCAGAAGTGCTTCCAGGAACTCCTGAAGATCAACCCGAAGATCAAGGTCATCATCTCCACGGGCGCCTCCGCGGAGGAGCAGGTCCGCGAGGCCTTCAACCCCCACCCCGTGGGGTTCGTCAGCAAACCCTACCAGCTCAAGGACATGCTCGCGAAGGTCCGGGAAGTCCTCGACGCCGGGCAGCCCTGATGCCGCCGACGGAGTGCGCATTCCGCCGGTTGCCCTGCCTCTGCCCGCGGGCGTCCTGTCCGCGAAGAGGGGCAGAGCGCAAGTGAGGAAGAGCGGACAAGAGAATCTTTCCGTCCGTTCCGATCCATCGCTCTTCATCGCTTCCTGATTTCACGACGTCATGCAGCGCCTCGCCTGCGGGCGATTTCGACCCGTCCGCCCGTGTCCGATCGCCCCTGCACGCACGAACGCCGGATCCCCCTGGACCCTGTCCCCTGCACCCTGAACCCTTCCCGAGTTGGCACGAATTCTGAATAAAATACCGGTAGTTTGATCTTGATGACAAAGGGCTGTCATTTTCCCGCCCGCCACGCACGGCGCCGACCGGGGAAAGGAAAGGAAAACGAGGCGATGAGGAAGATAACCCGTATGGCCGACAGCTACGATCTGGTCTACGAGCGACGGAGGCTCGAGCGCTTCGATCTGCAGGTCCCCGCCAAGATCGAGGTGCTGTCCTCACCGGACACGGCATCGATCCTCGAACTCCTGACGAAGGATATCTGCGCGGGGGGCGCCTATTTCCCCACCAAGACGGCCCTCGCCGCGGGCACCAAGGTCAAGCTCGACATCCTGCTGCCGGTCCGCAATGCCGGCACCGCCGGCGACAACCCCCGGGGGCTGATCAAGGTCAACGGGACCGTCATCCGCTCAGGGCCTTCCGGGATGGCGATCGGCTTCGACGGGGGATACCTGATCACCCCGTTTCGGGAAGCCATGAACTGACAGACAACCGGAATGAAAAAGCAGGGCGAAGCGCCCTGCTTTTTTTTGCCCATTTGCCAGCTTATGCCCGGGCGGGCTGTTTTTCAGGCCCTGCCCTACCGTCGTACAAGGGGCCAAAGGAGGAGGGAAAGCCCCCGCGAAGGCAAGCAGCCAAGGAGGGGGAGGCTGAATGCCTGCTGGCTCCGGTAGGGCTGGGGCGAGATTCGTTTGGACCGCGCGAGAGGAAGAGTCCGAAAAAGAAGAGGAGCAAGAGCGATACCGAAACCGGCGTATTACATTTGCACCTAATATAGCGTTTCCCCCGTTGAAAAGCAATAGGCGGGCGCAGGATTTTCTTTGACGGCCAACCTCTTGAAAAGCATGGACCTTCGCGCGGTAAGGGCCCGGCCGGGCCCGTTTCAAAAAAAACTGGCAATCAGGCGGTGATTTGCTAAAATGGCCCCGCGTGCCCTGCGGGTTCACTCTTCGCGGGGCAGGCCGAGGATTCGACAGGGGGCCCGAGCCCCCCTTTCCCGTACCCGACGGCGCCCGATCTGCAAGGCATCACGGAGAACGAACCATGGCCTTCCCGAGCGAGACGATCACGGTCAAGCAGTACTCCACGGCGGTTGCCGCCAAGGGGGCCCTGCTCGTGAGCATCGTCAGCGTCGCACACAGCTTCGTGCACATCCGCATCGGCGCCGTGGGGGCCAAGAACCTCGAGGTGGAACGTCTCAACCTCGGCGAGTTCGTTCAGTTCCAGGGCGCCGACGGGGCGCTCTACGAGGTCCGCCTTCTCGCCGTCGAGGGGTTCGACACGGCGACGCTGATGGTGACCCGGATCCAGTGACCTAACGGAAGAAGAGGGTGAGAAGGTACGAGGGGAAGAGGGCAAGAAAGTAGGAGAATGTCACAAACGGTGGGCATTTCCAACCTTCTTAACTTCCCGCGTTCTTACCTTCTTGATTTTGTCCGCCCGGTCCCGGACCGGGTTTTTCTTGATGGGTGAGGTGCGATGGACACGCTCTTCGATTCCGTGACGCTCTCCCGGCTGCAGTTCGCAGCCATGGCCGTGGTCCACATCTCCTTCTCGGTGCTGACCGTGGGTCTTGCGCTCTTCATCGCCGTGATGGAGGGCCTCTGGCTCAGGACGAAGGACCCCGTCTACTACGGCCACGCCCGATTCTGGAGCCGGCTGCTGCTGCTGAACTTCGGCATCGGCGTCGTCACGGGGCTTCCCCTGGAGTTCGCCTTCGGGAACAACTGGGCGCCCTTCGCGGCCCGGAGCGCCTTCTTCGGCGAGATCCTCGGCACCGAGACCCTCTCGGCCTTCATGCTCGAGGCGGGGTTTTTGGGCGTCATGCTCTTCGGCTGGAACCGGGTGCCCCCGAAGCTCCATTTCTTTTCGACCTGCATGGTCGTCCTCGGCTCCTCGCTCTCGGTGTTCTGGATCATGGTGGCCAACTCCTGGATGCAGTCCCCGGCGGGGGTCGTCGTCGACGGGGGGAGGATCATCGTCACGAGTTTTCGCGAGGCCGTCTTCAACCCCGACATGGTGATCAGCACGGCCCACATGTACCTCGCCTGCCTCCAGACGAGCCTCTTCGTCATCGGAGGGATCAGCGCTTGGTACGTCCTTCGCGGACGGCACGCCGCGTTTTTCACCCGGTCCTTCCAGGCGGCCCTCATCGCCGCCCTCGTCGTCGCGCCGCTGCAGGTCTGGGTCGGCGACGAGAACGGCCGCGAGGTGGCGAACCTCCAGCCGACGAAGCTTGCGGCCATGGAGGCCCACTGGGAGACGAACCCCGCGGGGCAGGGGGCCGCCTGGATCATCGCGGCCTGGCCCGACGAGGCAAACCAGAAAAACGCCTGGGCCGTGGAGGTCCCCTACGTGCTCAGCCTCCTGCTCACCCACTCGCCGACGGGTGAGGTCAAGGGCCTCAAGGATTTCCCGAGGGACCTGCACCCCCCCATCCTCATGACCTTCTACCCCTTCCGGGTCATGGTCTTCGCCGGCTTCGCCTTCCTGGGCCTCGCGCTCTGGACGGGGTGGCGATGGAAGAAGGGGGCCCTCACGGCCGAGCGGCTTGCCGGCGAGAAACGGCTTCTCTACGCGTGGATCGCGGCGGGGCCGGTCGCCTGGGCCGCCGTGGAGGGCGGCTGGGTCACCCGCGAGGTGGGCCGCCAGCCCTGGCTCGTCTACGGCCTCGTGAGGACCGGCGAGGCCGCCACCCCCCTTCCGGCAGGGGCCGTCGCCGCCTCTCTGGCGGGCTATCTCGTCATTGCCGGACTGCTGACGGCGGCGTTTGTCGCCCTGGTTGCTCGGGTGCTGGCGCAGGGGCCCGACCCCTCGATGCTCGAGCCCCCGCAGGGGAACTGAGAGGAGGATGCCCATGGAAACCCTGCAGACCTACCTGCCCGACTACTTCTTCCTCGCCCTGGGGCTCCTGCTTTTCCTCTACATGGCCACCGACGGCTACAACCTGGGGCTGGGGATCTTCTCGCTCGCGGCCCGGCGGGAAGAGGAGCGGTCCGTCATGATCCACTCGATCGCCTCCACCTGGCACGCGAGCCAGACCTGGCTCGTCATCCTCGGCGGCCTTCTCTTCGGCGCCTTTCCCGTCGTCTACGGGGTCGCCATGTCGGCCCTCTACGTCCCCGTCATGATCATGCTGGCGGGGCTTGCCTTCCGGGGTGTCGCCATCGAGTTCTACGACGAATCGCCCGACCGGGCCCGCTGGGGCCTGGCCTTCGGGCTGGGCAGCCTCGTGGCGACCGTCGCCCAGGGGTTCACCCTGGGGGGGCTGCTGAGCGGCATGCCCGTGGTCAACGGGCAGTTTGCCGGCGGCTGGGGAGACTGGCTCAACCCCTTTTCGGCCCTCGTCGCCTCCGGCGGGGCCGCGGGCTTCGTCCTGCTCGGCACGACGTACCTCGCGATGAAGGCCGACGGGGAGCTCCGGGGGCGCGCCCTCAGGACCGCCGCGATCGCCGCGTGGGCCGTCCTGGCCGGCCTCGCCGTGATCCTGCTGTGGATGTCCCTGCAGCACCGGGAGGGCCGCTTCTCCCTGCTCGCGCTCAGGCAGGGCCATTACGTCTACCTCACGGTGCCCATCTTCCTCTTCGAGTTTGCCATGCTGCTGCGGAACCTCAGGAAGGCGGAGCCGGAAAAGTCCTTCCAGTGGAGCGTGCTGCTCTTTCTCACCCTGGTCGTCGGGATCGCCGCCGCCCTGTACCCCACGGCCGTGCCGCCCGGACTGACGATCTTCGACGCGGCGGCCCCGCCGCGCTCGCTGTGGTTCCTCTTCGCCGTCAGTGCCGTGCTGCTGCCCGTGATGCTCGCCTACAATGCCTGGCAGTACCTCGTGTTCCGCGGCAAGGCGGGGCAGGGGGGCAAGCCGGGGCACTGATCCTGAGGAGGGAGCTTCTTGGCCGGACCGGAAGGGAAGGAATACGACGCGGAGACGCTCGCCGGGTGCGACGGCGGCAGCGGGAAGCCGGCCTGCGTGGCCGTCGACGGCGTCGTCTACGACGTCAGTGAAAGCCGGCTCTGGAAAGGCGGCCTGCACATGAAGCGCCACCGGGCCGGCCGGGACCTCTCCGCGGAGATCGCCGCGGCCCCCCACGGCAGGGAGGTGCTGGAGAAGGTCCGGCGGGCGGGCACGCTGAAAAAAGAAAGCGCCGAAGAGGGGCCCGCGCTGCCGGGATGGCTTTCGCGCCTTCTCGAGGCGTTCCCGCTGCTCCGCCGTCACCCCCACCCGATGGTGGTCCACTTCCCCATCGTTTTCATGTACTCGGCCACCGTCTTCGACCTCCTCTACATGGTCACGGGGGAGAAGGCCTTCGAGGTGACGGCATTCCACTGCCTGGCGGGCGGGATCCTGTTCATGCCGCCGGCCATGCTGACGGGCTGGTTCACCTGGTGGCTCAACTACATGGCCAGGCCCATGGCTCCCGTAACCGTCAAGATGCGGCTCTCCTGGGTCCTGCTGGCGATCGCGGCGGCGGCGTTTGTGTGGCGGTTCTGCGTGCCCGGCGTGATGGACGAGGCGGGGGCCGGCCACTGGGCCTACATCGCCATGCTCCTGTCGCTGGCCCCGATCGTGAGCGTCATCGGGTATCACGGCGGCGAGCTGACGTTCCCCACGGGGAAGGGAAGAAATTGAGAGGGTAAGAGGTGGAGTTCTTTCTCAACCTCTTACCTTCTCACGTTCACACCTTCTTCATTCCAGCAGGTCCGCCTGCGTCATCCGGGCCACGCGCATCCACGAGGGGTCGATCTCGTAGACCCAGTCCCCGTGGTCCCGGTTGAAGGCCCCCACGGTGTCGAGGGGCATCTGCGGCGAATCCTGCCCCTTGGCGGCGCCCGCCGCCGCGTTTTCCTTCGCCGCCCCGCCGCCGGGGAACGCCTCGGCGCGGGCGAAGTGCCGCCCGTCCTTTTCCGCAAGCTCGATGCGGTAGACGGTCCCGTCCTTCCGGTGGAATTCCAGCCGGGCGGGCCAGGTCAGAGTTGCCAGATCGGCCTTGCGGTGCAGGTTCCGGACGGGGAACTGCTGCAGGGCTTTCAGAAGCTCCGCGACGGCGCGGTCGTCCTGCCGCTGCTTCTTCGGGATGTCCTCCACCACGGGCCTGCCCTCGCGCAGGTCGAGGGAGAAGGCCCCCGAGCCGTTCACGCAGGCGATCCGGACGTAGTCGCTCTTGCGTCCCGGGGGAAGGTCGCGGCGGATGTAGTCCACGGGTTTCGTGCTCACCGCCGGCAGCGCATCCGTGCTGAGGTAGACCTGCTTCTCGTCTTCGAGCCGTACATAGAACCCCGGAAACCCCGGCCGGTCCCGGCCGATGACGACCCCCGTCATTTTCTGGCCCGCCTCGTTGAAGAAGCGCACCACCAGGCCCCCCCTGTCACCCGCGACGCCCAGCGCCCCGTGGTTGCGCTCGTCGGCGGTCACCCGCTCGGCGCAGCGGATGTCGGCGATGACCTTCACGATCCGGTTGATCTGCTCGTTCGAGACGGGGTAGTCGTGCCTGCCCGTCAGGAAGAACCGCTCGTCGCGGCGCTTGAAGGTGAGCGTCTCGCCGCCCTGCTGGAGGTAGATCCCGTAGACCTTCTCCGGGTTGAACCCCTGGAGGATGTAGCTGCCCTCCTTGAGGGTCACCTCCTGGCGGTCCTCCATGACGCCGAGCAGGGCCACGGCCCCGGTGAGGACGGCGGCGACGGCGGCGAGGATGATCAGATGCCTCGTGTCCATGGCTTCCTCTTGGCCCATTCGACCCGGCCGAACAGGCGGGCGGCGAGCGCCGCGGCCGGGATCATCAGCACCAGAATCGGTCCCGCCAGCAGGATGACGACCTTCCACGTCGTGAAGAGGCCCTCGACCATGGCGCGCTTCTTGTGCTGCAGGGCGGCCAGCTCCTCCTTCGCGCGCGCGACCTTCGCCTCGGTCATCTTGCGGCTGCGCAGGATCTCCTCCTTGAGCAGGGATTCCTCGCCTTCCGGGCTCTTCCGGGCCAGGGCGTTGAGCTCCCTTTCCCCGGCGGCGATCTCGGCCTGCAGGGCGGCGATCGCCTGCGCCGTCGCCTCCTCGTAGTCGGCCTCCATCCGGTCGACGGCGCTGAAGGGCCGGATGATCCGGCCCCGGGCCTTGATGGCGGCCAGGGAGACCGAGCCCGTGAGGCCTTCCATGGTGGCAAGGAGCAGATCGGCGTTGCCGCCGGCGGCCGCCGGCGTCGCCAGGGCTCCCGTCAGCATGTCCACGTCGGAGAACACGACCACGACCGGGGCCGTCCTGCCCCCGGCCTCCGGCTGTTTCGCCGCGCCCGCCTTGGGCGCATCCGCGGCGGGATTGCCCGCCAGGGCGCTCGGGAAGTTTCCGGTGAGGCGAACCCCGAGGATGACGGCCTCGTTTCCCTCGGAGGCTCGCTGCTGCGGGCTCTCGGCCCGGACGGTGAAGCCCGTCTCCCCTGTCTTCAGCAGGACGGCCGCTGCAATCCCCGGGGTCGGCTTGATCTGAAGGCTGCCGGCATTGAAGACCCGGACCTGGTTCACCCCGGTGTTGAGGCCGTCTTCGCGGCCGATGGCCCTTCCCCTGAGCGTCATCAGGGTGGCGGGCCCTGCCGCTGCGCGCGTGGCGAGCCCCGGGTCTGCGGCGAGCCTGTCGGGCGCCATCTCGCAGCCCCAGGCGGAAAGCAGGCGGTTGAGGTTCGAGGCGTTCTGCCCGGGCGTGTAGGCGTCCCCCGCGGCTGCGGCGGAGGGGTCGGCCATGAAGGCCGGGTCCTGGAAGACGACGAGCTTTCCGCCCCCCGTGACGTAGCGGTCCAGGGCCGCGAGCGTCTGCTCGGGGAGATGGCGGGGGTGGACGACCACCACGGCGTCGAACTTCCCGAAATCGGCGTCGGGGCCGAGCGTCGTCACGTCGTAGTGCGACGCGAGCGGCTCCAGGGCCGACGGGGCCTTCGAGGCGTTCTCCGCAAGACCCATCGCCCGTGCCGTCTCTGTGGGGTAGGCGGCGGCGCCGAGGTTGACCGTGGAGAGGATCCCGATCTTTTTCTTCGTCCTGGATGTGGCGCTGTGGATCATCTCGGTGATGTCGTACTCGGCGAGCTGCTGGCGCTCCGGCGAAAGCAGGGCGATGGCCTTCTCCTGGCCGAACTCGGTTGCGAGGACGAGCCCGAAGTAGAACCGGTCGTCACCCGCCGTGGGGATCGGCCGCAGGCCGTACTGCAGGGCCTCCCGTTCCTCCCGGGAGTCCCGCCGGGGGTCGATGATCTCGAGGGTGATCTTCCCCCGGGAGCGCGACGCGTACTCCCGCAGCAGGTCGCGGATGTAGAAGAAGTAGTTGCTGTAGGACCGCAGGGAGTCGAACCCCTTCAGGGCCTCCGTTCGGGAATAGAACAGCTTGAGGCGCACCGGGTGCGTGAGCCCTGCCAGGACCTTTTTCGTCTCGTCGGTCAGCGAGTAGATGCGGTCCTCCGTGAGATCGACCTTCAGCGCCCGGCCCGCCTTCGCGAGCAGGGTGATGGACGAGAAGGTGATCAGCGCGATGAGAAAGACGGCCGCGAGGACCTTGGCGTTCTTCTTCAGCATGACTCCCTTCGGTTGTCGACGACAAGGCAGGTGACGGCGATCAGGCCGGCGATGAGGATCCCGTAGAAGGAGAGGTCGCGAAACTCCAGCACGCCGCGCCGCATGGACTCGAAGTGCCCCGAGAGGCTCATGTTGGCCAGGGCCTCGATGAGGTACGGGGGCACGATGCCGGCAAGCCACGTCAGCACGGCCGGCGAATCGGTGTAGGCCATCAGGCCGATCATCCCGATGGAGAGCACGAAGCTGACGATCTGGCTGCGGGTCATGGCAGAACAGAAGACGCTCACGGCCAGGTAGGCGCCGCCCATCAGGAGGGCGCCCAGGTAGCCCGAGGCGATCACGTAAAAGTCGGGGTTGCCGAGCCGGGACACGGCGATCACGAGGGGCGCCGTGAGCAGCAGGGCCACGGCGAGGAAGAGCCAGCCGGCCGCGAACTTTCCGATCACGGCCTGCGTGACCGTCACGGGCTGCGTGAAGAGGAACTCGATGGTGCCCGCCTTGCGCTCCTCGGCCCAGAGGCGCATCCCGGCGGCGGGGACGAAGAAGAGGTACAGCAGGGGCAGGTTGTCGAAGAAGACCCGCAAATCCGCCTGCCGCATCTCGAAGAACCGGCCCTTGATCGTGAGGAACCCCGCCAGGACGAGAAACACGACGAGGATCACGTACCCCATGGAGGTCGTGAAATAGCTGCGGAACTCGCGCTTCAGGATCGCCCCGATGGTCTGCATCTCAGCTCCCGTTGGTCGCCCTGCGGAAGAAGGCGTCGATCTTTCCCTGGCCCTTTTCCTTGAAATCCTGCGGCGTGGAATCCGCCACGATCCTCCCCTTGCTGATCAGGATGGCGCGGTTGCAGATCGTCTCCAGCTCCTCCATCACGTGGGTGGAGAGGATGAAGCACTTGTCGGCGGCCATGAACCGGATCAACTCGACGATCTCCTGCTTCTGGTTCGGGTCGAGGCCCGACAGGGGCTCGTCGAGGATGAGCACCGGCGGGTCCCCCAGCAGCGACTGGGCCAGCCCGAGGCGCCGCTGGAAGCCTTTCGAGAGGGTTTCGATCCGGCGGTCCATGACGCCCTGCAGCGAGCTGATGGCGGCGACCCGGTCGATCTCGGACCTGTAGCGGGTGCCGTTGATGCCCCGGATGTCGCAGACGAATTTGAGAAACCACCGCGGCGTCATCTCCCCGTAGAAGGGGCACTTCTCGGAGACGTACCCCAGCACGCGGCGCACCTCGACCGGCTGGGTCCGGATGTCGAACCCCCCGACGCTCGCCGAGCCGCTGTCGGGCTCGATGAAGCAGGACAGGATGCGCAGGGTCGTCGTCTTGCCGGCCCCGTTGGGGCCGATGAAGCCCACGACATCGCCCTTCTTCGCCTCGAAGGAGATGTCGTCGAGGGCGACGACGTCGCCGTAGGTTTTTCGGAGATTCTTGACGTTGATCATGGATGTATCCGGCCGCAGCAGTACCCGGAGATTCATTGCAAAAGACCTGCCAAACTCCGTCTCCTTTTTCGTTGCCGGAACGGGGGCCTTGTGGTAGAAGCGTGCCGATGCTGAACGTGGGGCTCACAGGGGGGATCGCGACGGGCAAGTCCACGGTGGTCCGGATGCTCGTGAGACGGGGCGCGCGGGTCATCGACCACGACGCCCTCGTCCATGCCTTGCAGGAGCCGGGCCGGCCCGTCTGGCGGCAAATCGTCGAGGTCTTCGGGCGCGGGATCCTCGATGACGGCGGGCGGATCGACCGCAAGAGGCTCGGGGCCCTCGTCTTCGGCGACGAGGTGCGGCGCAAGGCGCTCGAGGGCATCGTCCACCCCGCCGTGCTCGAGGAGGCCGAGCGCGAGCGCGAGCGGATCGGGCGGCAGGACGGGCGGGCGATCGTGCTGTCCGACATCCCGCTGCTTCTCGAGGTGGGGATGCAGGATCGCTTCGACCTGATCCTGCTCGTCTACGCGCCCCCCGAGGTGCAGATCGAACGGGTCATGAAGCGAAACGGGATGACCCGGGAGGAGGCGGCGGCGAGGCTTTCGGCCCAGATGCCCATCGACGAGAAGCTCAGGCGCGCCGACGTGGTGATCCGCAACGACTCCACGATGGGGGACCTCGAGAAGCGCGTCGACGAGGTCTGGCAGGAGCTTCTGGCGCGGGAACGCCAAAAGCGGGCATGAAATCCCCCTTTCATCCCCCTTTTGAGGCCGTGTCGCAATTCCGATGTCGTCATTCCGCACAAGCGCAGCGCGACGCGGAATCCAGCCCTTTCCATGCGTTCTGGATTTCCGCTTTCGCGGCAATGACATGATTGCGGTGTTTTTCAATATTGCGACACAGTCTCTTTGCAAAGGGGGAAAGAGCGGGATCTGTACAGACCGGGCGGACGGAATTCACCCTCGCCTCGATCCGCTTCCCTCGAGGGAGAGGAAGCTCGGGGCAGGGACCATTACAGGGAGGTGGAGATGATAGGCAAGAACGTCAAGACCGATTTCAGCTCGAAGGTTTGCGATCCCGTGATCGACCCCACGGCCTGCGTGCATCCGCTGGGTGCCGTGATCGGCAACGTGGTCATCGGGAAAAACGTCTTCGTGGCGCCCTTCGCGTCGGTCCGCGGCGACGAGGGCCAGCCCCTCCACGTGGGCGACGACTCCAACGTGCAGGACGGCGTGATCATCCACGCCCTCGAGACGGAGGAACACGGAAGGCCCGTGGAGAAAAACCTCGTGGAGGTGGGCGGCAAAAAGTACGCCGTCTACGTGGGCAACCGCGTTTCGCTGGCCCACCAGGTCCAGATCCACGGTCCCGCCGTAGTCCTCGACGATACGTTCGTCGGGATGAAGGTTCTCGTTTTCCGCTCCAGGGTCGGCAGGGGCTGCGTCGTCGAGCCCGGCTGCATCCTCATGGGCGTCTCCGTGCCCGACGGCCGCTACGTGCCGGCCGGCACCGTCCTGCGGGACCAGGCCGCGGCGGACAGGCTGCCCGCCATCACCGACGACTACCCCCTGAAGACCATCAACAAGGGTGTCGTGCACGTCAACACGTCGCTGGCGAAGGGGTACGGGGCACAGAAATAGGCTAAAGGCTAAAGGCAGATCCCCCTCTGCTTCCGAGGCTGCGCCCCTCGTCATTGCGAGCGACCGAAGGGAGCGCGGCAATCTCGCAGTTTGCGTCTATCCGCGAGATTGCTTCTGTCGCTTCGCTCCTTCGCAATGACGCGGTGGACGGATCCCTTGGGGCAGAGGGGGATTTTTTATTCCTTCTTCGCGTTCTTGCTCTGATAGAGGCGCTCGTCGGCCTTCTTGAGCAGGGCGGCGGCGTCGGTCATGCCGGCGTCGGCCATCGTGGCGATGCCGCAGCTCACCGAGACGGGGATCACGTTCCCCTCGTGGGCCAGGTGCGTGGAGAGGAAGAAGGTCTGCAGCCGGTCGACGAAGCGGTACGCCCGGTCGGCCCCCGTGTTCGGCAGGACGACGACGAACTCGTCTCCCGCGAACCGGGCGACCACGTCGCTCTGGCGGCTCATGGCGACGAGGCGGCCGCCGACCCACTTGAGCACCTCGTCGCCCGTGTCATGGCCGTAGCGGTCGTTGATGTCCTTGAACCGGTCGATGTCGAGGAACACGACGGCCAGCTCCATCCCGTAGCGCCTCGCCCGGTCGAACTCCCTGCGGAGGACCTGCTCCATCACCCGCCGGTTCAGCAGGTCCGTCAGCGGGTCCCGGAAGGCCAGCATGGCGAGCCGCTCGTGGGCCATGACGTTGGCCAGGCAGATGGACACCTTCACGGCGAGCTGTTTCAGCAGGCTCACCTCCATCCCCGGGGCATAGCGCTCGGGCGATTCATCGCCCAGGTTGAGGCTGCCGATGGCCTTGCCCTCGTAGGTGAGGGGCACGACGGCCAGCGATCCCAGCGGGAAGCGGCCTCCCTCGGGCATCAGGGGCGAAAAACGCTCCAGGCCCTCGTTGGCCAGGATGGGCGCGTCGCCGCCCCCGACGATCTGCCCGAAGGCCGTCGCGTCGACGACCCGCAATCTCTCCCCGAAGGTGCCCCCCGTCGTCATGCGGTCGAGGAGCCGCCAGACGTCGTTGTCCTCCGTCATGGCGATCCAGACGTGGGGGACGCTGAACTTGTCGTGGATCTCGGTGAGGAGCTTCTCGAAGAGATCGCGGAAATTGTGGATCGTGAGGATGCTCGTCTCGATCTCGAAGAACTTTCGGGCAACCTCCTCGTTTCGGCAGATGACCTGAAGAATCTCCTGCACGTCGTTCATGGGACGCCTGAACCCTCCGGGCTGGTCTGGTGTCCGGGCATGCATACTAAATCGCCGCCTCAATCACAACGGAAATCTTGGGGCGCCCGTAAAAAACCCCCGCCCGGGCGGGCGAGGGTCCCTTGGGGTCGCCGGAGGGAACTTACGTTTTCAACGCCTCGATGATCTTCGGCACCACCTCGTAGAGGTTGCCCACGATCCCGAAATCGGCGAGCGCGAAGATGGGGGCGTTCTCGTCGCGGTTGACGGCACAGACGACCTTCGCGCCGCGCACGCCCGTCATGTGCTGCACCTGGCCCGAAACGCCCAGGCCGACGTAGAGCTCCGGCTTGACCTGCACGCCCGAAAGCCCGATGCAGAGGTCCTCGGGGAGCCAGTGCAGCTCCTCCGTGACGGGGCGCGTGGCGCCCAGCTCCCCGCCCAGCGCGTCGGCCAGCTCCCGGGCGAGCGCCAGGTCCTCCTTCCTGTCGAACCCGCGGCCCGCGCAGACGATGACCCGGGCCTCGGCGATGTCCCTCGCCGCCTTTTCCTTCGGCTTGCGCTCCACGATCTTCACGGGCGACGGGGGAGGGGCCGGAAGCTCACGGACCCGTCCCTGCCTGCCTTCCGCAGCCGCTGCGGCCTCGAAGCTGCGCGGGGGCACCGTGACGATGACGGGCTTCGAAAGGGCGTCCAGCTTCTGGATCGCGGCGCCGCCGTAGGCCAGGCGCTCCATCCGGAGCGACCGCGCCTCCCTGTCGAAGGCAAGCGCCGTGCAGCCGCTGCAGAGCCCGCAGCCGAGCCGTGCGGCCAGGCGCGCGGCCGACTCCTTTCCCCGTGCCGTCGCGGCGAACAGGATCAGGTCGGGGGATCCTGCCCCGGCCTCCTGCTCGATCACCGGCAGGTGGGCCCCAAAGGGCTCGCCCGGCGCCAGGGCCGCGAGCAGCAGGACCTCGTCCGCCCCCCGGGCGATGTATTCCCCGGGCGGTGCGGAACCTTTCGGGACGACGGCCGTCAGCGCGGCTTCCATGCCCGGGGCCAGCGTGCAGCCCGCCCCGAGCAGCTCGAACGCCTGCTCCCGGGTTTCCGCGACGATCCAGATCCCAGCCATTTCGTCCTCCCTATCGGATCAGGCCGCTCTTGCGCAGCGCATCGACGAAGCGGGCGATCCCGGCGGCATCGGCCGCCAGCTTCTCCCCCGCCCGCTCCAGACTTGCCGCCGTCATGGCCCCGGCTTTCAGCGTTGCCTCGAAGCCGCCCGCCAGCTCTTCCTTTCTGACGGTCGTCACGGGCTTCTTCCCGGCCATGAGCGTGTCCTTCACGCCCGGGATCCGCGGCGTGTTGATGTCGGGCAGCACCGTGACGAGCGCCGGCAGGGGCGCCTCGACGACCTCCACGCCGTCCTCGACGCGCCTCTCGGCCTTGAGCCTGTCCCCCTCGAGGGCGAGCTTCTGGACGAAGCACACGCAGGGGATACCGAGCAGCTCGGCGAGCCTCGGCCCCACCTGCTGGGCGTAAAGGTCGCTCGACCCCTCGCCGCAGGTGATCAGGTCGTATTGCGGGATGCGCGTGCCGATGACCTCGGCGAGGATCGCCGCCGTCTGCGACGGCTCCAGGTCCCTGAAGGCGGGATCGGAGACGAAGATCGCCTGGTCCATCCCGCGCGAAAGCGCGTCCTTGACGCCCTTTGCGGACTCGGGGGGACCGACGGTCAGGCCGATCACGCTCCCGCCGCCGCCGGCATCGCGCAGGCGGACTGCCTCCTCGATGGCGTTGCGGTCGTACTCGCCGATCTTGTAGTCCACCGACGAGAAGTCCAGCGCCCCGCCCGCGCCGCGACGGATGTAGGCCTCGTCGACGACCCACTTGAAACAGGCCACCACTACAGGCATTGAAATCCTCCGGATTTCAGGTGACAGGTGACAGGCAGCAGGTGACAGGTAAAAGACTGGAGAATCCTTTCATTCATCCATTACCCCTGCCACCTGTAACCTGATACCTGCTACCTGGTCTGCGATACGTGTTCAAACCATCGTAAACGAAATCCACCTCTACGCCTTTGCGAGAAGATTACCGCAAAACCGTCCCCGAGATGACCATCCGCTGGGCCTCCGAGGTGCCCTCGTAGATCTCGAGGATCTTGGCGTCGCGCATCAGCCGCTCGACCTTGGCGCCCTTGATGTAGCCGTAGCCGCCGTGGATCTGGACGGCCTTGGTGGTGTGGTGCATGGCCTTCTCGGCGGCGAAGAGCTTCGCCATCGAGGCCTCCTTGGTGAAGGGCTGCTTGTTGTCCTTGAGCCAGGCGGCGTAGTAGGTGAGGAAGCGGGCGGCCTGCAGGTCCGTGGCCATGTCGGCGATCATCCACGAGATGGCCTGATGGCGCGCGATGGGGCTCCCCATCTGGACGCGCTGCTTGGCGTACCGGATGGACTCGTCGAGGGCGGCCTGGAGGATGCCCACGCCCTGGGCGGCGATGCCCACGCGGCCGTGGTCGAAGGCCACCCCGGCGTTCGCCATGCCCGCGCCCTCGGCGCCCAGCAGGTTTGCCGCGGGCACGCGGCAGTCCTTGAAGACGACTTCCGAGGTCTGCGAGGAGCGCAGGCCCATCTTGTGGAAGTGCTCGCCCGGCTTCAGCCCCGGCGTTCCCTTGGGGATGATGAAGGAGCTCATGCCCTTGCGGCCCGCGGCCTTGTCGGTCCAGCAGAAGACGAGGTAGGTGTCGGCCAGCGGCCCGTTGGAGATGAAGGTTTTCGTGCCGTTGAGGACGTAGGCGTCTCCGTCCTTCGCGGCCGTCGTCGTGGCGGCCATGACGTCCGTTCCCGCCCCCGGCTCGGTGAGCACGAAGGCCCCGAGGTGCTGACCCGTCGCGAGCGGCACGAGGTACTTCTGCTTCTGCTCCTCGCTGCCCAGGAGGTTGATCAGCATGCAGGCGATTCCGACGTGGATCGACACGGTGAACCCCGTCGAGGAGCACGCGCGCGAGAGCTCCTCCACGACGACGGCGTGGGTCAGGTAGTCGGCGCCGGAGCCGCCGTACTGCGCGGGAATGGGGATGCCCATCCAGCCGCCCTCGGCGAGCTTCTTGAAGAGATCGGCGGGGTGGGCTTCCTTCTCGTCGATCTCGGCGGCGATGGGCTCCACGTGCTTCACGCAGAATTCCCGGATGTTCTTGCGGATGAGTTCCTGTTCCTCGGTCAGCTTGAAATTCATCGTCCTCTCCCTCCTTCTGGCTCGCAGGCCAAGGCCCGCTCCAATGTTGAGTTCTGAGTCTTGAAAACGATTGTACGGGCTTTTCCGGTCTTGATGCCCCGAATCCGGTCAGGCAAGATGTCGCTTGCCTTCCTTCAAAACGCAACACTCAAAATTCAAAACGTTCTTTCTATCCGAACCGGAACTGCACGCCCGCGCCGCCTTCCGGGTATCCCCACTCGAGCACCGCGGTGCCGCAGGCGATGCGGCAGGTGCCGCATTCGAGGCAGCCGTCGATGGTCAGCGTGAAGGTCCCGTCGGCGCCTTCCGCGTACAGGCCTGCGGGGCAGGCCCGTGCGGCCGCCTTGAGCCGCGGGTCGCGCTCCATGCCCGGCCTGATCCGGATATGGGGAGCCGGCAGCGGCTTGAAGACGTTCAGACCCAGCTTCGCCTTGAGGTCGCTCATATCTTTGCAACCTCCTTTGCGTCCATCAGCATCGTCCAGAGCTCGCCCAGCGTCAGGTGCTTGCGCAGTGTGGTGAAGACGGGCGACTTGGGCCCGGCGGGCACCGTGTAGAGATCGCGCAACAGGTTTCCGATCAGCTCCGGGTAATGGCCGAAGAGGTGCGGGTTCGAGAGCACCCGGGGCGTGTCCTTGAAGGTCTGGAAGTCCTTGAGGACGAAGCTGTCCTCCAGGGTTTTCTGATAGGCGGAAAGCGTTGCCGCGTCGTACCGCCCCGCCTTTTTCGCCTCGATGACGGCCCTGGCTGCGAAATACCCCGAGGCCAGGGCGTATTCCATCCCGCGCACGGTGAAGCCGAGGTTCAGGGCGAGGCCCGCCGAATCGCCCGCCACGAGGATCCCGTCGCCGAAAAGGCGGGAAAGCGCCCGGTAGCCGCCCTCGGGGATGACGTGGGCGCCGTATTCCATCGTTTCACCCCCGCGGATGAGGGGCTCGATCTCAGGGCGCGCCTTGAAGGCCTCGAAGAGTGCCGGCGCATCGCCCGCCGCCTCTTCCTTCGCGATGTCCTCGATGGAGACGACCAGCCCGAGGCTCACGCTGTCGCGGTTTGTGTAGAGAAAACCCCCGCCGAAGAGGCCCTTGGTGATGTCCCCCGCGTAGAGGTGCGCCGACCCCTCGCCTTCGCCCACGCCGAAGCGGTCATTGATCACGGCGGGGTCGAGGCGGATCACTTCCTTGAGGCCCACGGCGTAGTCGTGCGGCCGTCCCGGGGCCCTCAGCCCTGCTTTCTCCGGCAGCAACGAAAGCACCCCGTCGCAGGCGATGACCGCGTCGGCCCGCAGTTCGTCGCCCCCGGCGACGACGCCGCAGACGTTGCCGTTTTCGCGGACCGGGTCGGTCACGAGGGTCTTGGCGAGGATCATGCCGCCGCGCTCCTCGACGCGCTCGGAGAACCAGCGGTCGAATTTCGAGCGGAGGACGCTGTAGCTCTGGGGCCTGTCGGTCCGCAGCTCGCTGCCGGTGTAGTGGAAGGTGAAGGAGCGGTTGCGGGCCATGAGTGTGGCCCCTTCGCGGACGATGGCCCTCTCGAGAGGGGCCTCGTCCCAGAGGCCCGGGAAGAGGTCGCGGACGGGGTTCAGGTAGAGGCGGCCTCCGGAGACGTTCTTGGCGCCGGGGTAGTCGCCCCGCTCGAGGACCACGACCTCGATGCCCTCGCCGGCCAGCGTCCATGCCGCCGCCAGCCCGGCCAGTCCCGCACCCACGATGATGACGTCGAATTTCTCCATGGATACCCGGACAGGAAACCAGTTGTTTGCGATGACATGGCGATTTCTGCGAAACCGCCGCGTTTTTCAGTTACCTGAGCAAAGGCTCCTTGCAAGAGACCGCTTTTCGAACACAGTCCCGGATTCTCGATGCAGCTTCGAGTGCCTTCTGCGCCTCTCCGCGGGAATACGTGATGGGCCAGTGAACGGGATACCGGGTATCAATGTAAAAGACGTTCAAAAACTCCACGTCATCCCTGAGCATCTCGAACCCCGGTTCACGGCCGAGGAGACTTTTCAAGATCAGGGTCAGGTCGAGTGTCTTGCGAAATTCCAGATCGTAGAGAACGGTGCACGCTTTGAGATATTTTTCAGCCGCCTGCTGGAAATGAAAGCAGATTTGAGGGTGGGACGGCTTGCCTTCCGTGAGGATGACTGACGCGAACTCGAAATCCTCGTCCGCTTTCGACAGCCATTCGCGGACGGTTTCGCTGTCAGCCATAGAGAACCTTTCCTTCCCGGAGGATGAGCTTAAGGAAGGGATCCCCCATTTGCAAGCGCAGCTCCCACTCCTCGGGCCGGTAGACAAGAAAATCCACAGGGACATTCCTGTCGATCATACGGCTCAACTCGCGGATCCTGTCCGCTCCATAGTACGGAGTGTCTTTCTTGATGATGAGAAAGTCGAGATCGCTGTCCGGCCCCGCCTCTCCCCGTGCAGCACTCCCGAAGAGGATGACCTTGTCGGGCCGGTACTTCTCGACGATCTGGGAGCTGATGCTCTCGATTTCCTTTTGGATATCCATGGCATCTCCATTCCGGATGAGCCTTTGAATGCCCCGAAGTAGACCACAGAATCACTTTTTTGTAAAGGATCAAACATTTCCAGGCTTGACAGGCACAATAAATTGCATAATAATATGCCTCAAGGAGGCGCATTATGAGAACCACTTTGGACATCAACGAAGCGTTGCTGAAAGAGGCGCGGGCGCTGACGGGGATCCGGACGAAGAAGGACCTGGTCAACCATTCCCTGCGGGAGCTGATCCGAAAAAAGAGGCGGGATCACCTGGCCGGTCTTTACGGCAAGGCCCTGACGGAATTGACCCCCGAGGAAGTGGAAAGGTACAGAGAGCATGAGCGATGAACGATTCCTGGTGGATACGACCGTCTGGGTCAATTTTTTCCGGGGGGGGAACGACTCCTTGAAGGTCCGCATGGCAGGCCTGATCGCCGACGACCGGGTCTGCATGACGGAGATCGTCATCTTCGAGCTGTTGAGAGGCGCAAGGTCGCAAAAAGAATATAACATGCTGCTGAAGGATTTTTCGGCGCTTCCCGCCCTGTCGCTGGATGCAAAGGCCTGGCAGAAAGCCTGGGAAACGGCCTTTCTTTGCCGCCAGCGGGGCCTCAACATCCCGGCGCTGGATACCCTGATTGCGTCCGTTGCCATGCGCCACTGCGCAACGCTGATGCACTCGGACCGGCATTACGAACTCCTGTCCCGCCACACGTCCCTGAAAACGGTTGCCTTTTAGCGTCATTTTCTCCTGCCTGTCAGAGGATCGTCTTCCCGAGAATCTTTCCTTCGGTGCTCCGCTGCAAATCATGAGCAACGCCTGTGATTTACCCGGTATGCTTCTTGCAAAAATTCCGCAGAGCCTGATGGCTGTCGGCTACAGGCATGGTGCGTGGGGCAGGCGTCTCGCCTGCCATCCAGTGATGCATGCAGTTGAAAGGAACATGCCGTGGAAGCTAAAAACCCCATCGCCAACCCCCTGATCGTGCTGCGCGAGGAATTCGACGACTGGGCGATCCTCTTCGACCCCGACACGGGCAACGCCTTCGGCCTCAACCCCACGGGGGTCTTCATCTGGAAGCTCCTCGACGGCAGGCACGGCGTGGAGGACATCGTGAAGAGTCTCCGCGATGAAGCCGAGGATGTTCCCGAGGACGCCGCCGAGCACACCCGCCAGTTCATCGCGGCCCTCGAGCAGCAGGGGCTCGTGGGCTACGAGCTGGATGCGGCGGAAGCGGCAGGGTGAAATGTCCATGCGGCTGATGCGGACCCCGAAGAAGGTTGACATCGACATCACGAACCGCTGCAACCTGCGGTGCCGCTACTGCTACCACTTCGAGAGCGCGGGCGACGCCGACGGCGACCTCCCGGCGGAAGAGTGGCTCCGGTTCTTCGGGGAACTCAACCGCTGTGCCGTCACTGAGGTGACGCTGGCGGGAGGCGAGCCTTTCATCCGCGAGGATTTCAAGGAAATTATCGGCGGCATCGTGAAAAACCGCATGCGCTTCGCGGTCCTTTCGAACGGGACGCTCATCACCGACGAGACGGCGGCCTTTCTCGCAGCGACGGGGCGCTGCAACTACGTCCAGGTCTCCATCGACGGCTCCATGCCGGAGAGCCACGACGCCATGCGGGGCAGGGGAAGCTTCGCCAGGGCCGTGGAGGGGCTTCTGACCCTGCGGCGAAACGGCGTCCGCGCCGCGGTCCGCGTGACCATTCACCGAAAGAACGTCCGCGACCTCGAGGCCATCGCCCGGTTTCTCCTCGAGGACATCGGCCTTCCCTCCTTCGGGACCAACAGCGCCGGCGCCATGGGCCTGTGCCGCAAGAACGCCGAGATGGTCCAGCTGACGACGGAAGACCGGATGGTTGCCATGGAGACCCTGCTTCGGCTGACGAAGAAATACAACGGGCGGATCAACGCCATGGCGGGACCGCTGGCGGAAGCCAGGGGCTGGTGGGACATGGAGGATGCCCGGAACGGGGAAAAGCAGCTGACATCGCCGAAGCGGGGATATCTCACCGGCTGCGGATGCTACCGGTCGGGGCTTGCCGTGAGGGCCGACGGCGCGATCACGCCCTGCACGATGCTGTCCCACATCGAACTCGGCAGGATCAACCGCGATGATCTCGGCGTGATCTGGAGGGAGCATGCGGCCCTCAACGCCCTGCGCCGGCGCGACGAGATTCCCCTCTCCGGCTTTTCCTTCTGCGAGGGGTGCCCGTACGTGAATTTCTGCACGGGCAACTGCCCGGGGCTCTCCTACACGCTCATGGGCGAGGTCAACCACCCGAGCCCCGACGCCTGCCTGCGGACATTCCTTGCAGAGGGCGGAAGGCTGCCCGACCGGGCCCTGTTGTGCTGAAACGGACACGGAAAACATGAACAGAAATCCCGGTGAAAGACTTTTTCTCGTTGTCCTCCTCGCGGCGCTCGCGGGGGCGGTGTACGTGCTGGCGCCACCGGGCCTCGCATCCAACGAGGAAGGCGTCCACTATGTCCAGATGAAAAACTTCGCCCTGAACGGGTCTTTCGAGATCCACGCGCCGGCTCTTGCCCTCGGCTTCGAGGCGGAGGATCTTTCGGGACCTCGGGGCTTTTTCGAATCCCGCGGCGGAAAACTCTACGCGATTCCGCCCCCGCTCTTTCCCTGGACGGCGAGCCTCCTTTACCCGGTTTTCGGCGAGCGGGCCGTCGACTTCGCGCCGATCCTCTTCGTCTTTTTCTCGGCGCTCGTCCTGGGCCTGATCCTGGACCGGGTGATGCAGAGGGAGTTCCTCTACTGGCTCCTGCTTGCGGCCTTTCTTCTCGGTTCCCCCGTCTTGATGCAGGGCTTTCAGTTCTCGGGGACGGCCCTTTCCCTGTTGCTGATCGTCTCGGCGCTCTGGCTTCTGGCGGGCCATTTCGGGGGCAACCCTTCCTGGGCGAAACTGTTCCTCGCATCGGTGCTGGTGGGGACTTCGGCGATCGTCAGGATCGAGTGCCTCGCCGTCGTCTTTTCCTATTATCTCGGCTCGGCAGTCGTCCTGTTTGCGCATAGACGCCTGGGCGATCTGTGGACGGTCTTTGCCGGCGGTTTGTTTTGTCTGATCGTGCTGATCCTCCATGACGTTGTTTTTCACGGCCGTTTCCCCGGCCCCTACCTCCGGCTCCTTCTGCCGTTCTACGCTCTTTCCCCGATCCGCCTTGCGGCCCTTGGCGGGGGCCTTGCCCTATCGTGCGCCCTGTTCATCCTGTCCCGGCGGGAAGGGAGCGGCCAGGTCCGAAAAGCGGTTCTGTCGGTCCTGTCCGTCGTCCTGCTGTTCGGCGCCGTGCTCATGACGGCGGCCCGGATCACCGTGTCCCATCTCATGGCCCTCTTCCCGGCCGTGCTCTTCGTTTTCTGCGGTGTTACCGGGCGGCTCGAGAGGCTGAAGAAGGGGCAAGGGGCTCTCGAGGCAATCCTGACGGCCACCATCGTTGTCTGCCTCGCCCTCGGCGCCGCGATCCTGCGCCCGGGGGCATGGATCGTCGTTTCCGTATGGCTGCCCGTTGTGCCCTTCGTCATCCTCCTGATTGCCCTGGAGAGAAAGGCCATTTTTGCAGCCCGCGGGATGTGCCTCGTGCTGGCCTTCTTCTGCGGGGTTGCTTTCGTGAACGGGATCCAGGAGTCAAGGGACGGATTCCTGAAATACAAGGACTACAATGCCGCACGGATTGCATTCCTGGAGAAGCACACCTCGTCGGGAGATGCCGTCGTGTTCGATGACACGGGCAAGATGGAGCACGCAGGCCCGCTCTTTTTCGACCGCGTTTTTCTCGTGGCGCGGAGTCCCGGCGATCAAGATCGCCTCTTCCGGACGCTCGCGGCGGAGAAGGTCGAAAACGCCTACGCTTGGACGGGAAACCCGATGGGCCTCGGGGGGTTTGACCCGTACAGCATGGAGAAATCGCCGGAATTTCCCCTCCCGCCGGGGTCGAAATCCTGCTGCGGCGGCTCCTGCAAGGGGAAAAGGGATTATCTGGTGAGGGTGAACGCCCCTGAATTGACTGCGGCCGACGCCGGCCGGGGAGGATCGTGATCGTGAGTGCGAATCAGACAGCGCCTGTTCTCGAACGCCGCGGCGGGGTCGAAACGGCCGCCCGTCCCGTCCCGCCCCTCAATACGCTCTACTTCTACCTCACCGGGGGCTGCAACCTGCGGTGCCGGCACTGCTGGATCGAGCCGCCCCACCAGACGGCCAAACGGCAGTACCCGGCCGTCGAGCCGGAGCTGTTCAGGCACATCCTGGAGCAGGCGAAACCTCTCGGCCTCTCGTCCGTGAAGCTCACCGGGGGCGAGCCGCTCATGCACCCGCGGATCGGGGAAATCCTGGAGATCCTCCGGGAAGAGAAGATCCGCTTCAACATGGAGACCAACGGCGTGCTCTGCACGCCGGAGCTGGCGCGGGAACTCGCCCGCTCGGGCCTCTACCACATCTCCGTGAGCCTCGACGGGGCCGACGCCGGAACCCACGAGTGGGTCCGCGGCGTCAAGGGCTGCTTCGATGCCGCCGTCGCAGGCATCCGGAATCTCGTCGCGACAGGCATCCGGCCGCAGCTGATCATGACCCTCATGCGCCGAAACGTGGAGCAGATCGAGGCGGTCGTCCGCTTGGCCGAATCGCTGGGCGCCTCTTCGGTGAAGTTCAACCTCGTCCAGCCCACGGCGCGTGGCGAGAAGATGCACGAGAAGGGGGAGACTCTCGGCGTCGAGGAACTGATCGCCCTGGGGAAGTGGGTCGAAAACGACCTGGCCCGGACGGCGAAGGTCCGGCTGTTCTACGGCCATCCGGTCGCCTTTCGCGCCCTGGGCAGGCTGTTCAGTCCGGACGGCGACTGCGGCATCTGCGGCATCCGGCACATCTTGGGCGTTCTGGCCGGTGGTTCCTATGCCCTCTGCGGGATCGGGGAGTCAGTCCCGGAGCTGGTCTTCGGCCATGCAGCGAAGGACGACCTTTCCGGGGTATGGAAAGACAGCCCCGTCCTGAATGAGATACGCGATGGGATGCCCCGCCGCCTCGAAGGGGTGTGCGGCGAGTGTCTCATGAAAGGAGTCTGCCTGGGCAGCTGCATCGCCCAGAACTATTACCGGAGCCGCAACCTCTGGGCGCCCTTCTGGTTCTGCGAGGAAGCGCGGAGCGAAGGCCTTTTCCCCGAAACACGGATCAGGCGAAATGAAGCGGTTGCAGCCGACAGCGCCGCAGCGGCATAGGTTCCCGGCGAGTCTTAACGCGAGGTGACATCCTAATGGGTAAGCGGCGGAAATACGAAAAACCCGTTCTCGTCGACATGGCCTCGGGAAGCGCCCTCGGCGCCTCGGGATACTGCAATGGCGGCAGCTGTGTCAACGAGTGCATGCTCGGCTCCTGCATCCCTACCGCCTGGTGCCAGGACGGAAATTATACGGGCTATTGCGAACAAGGGGCCGGGGCCTGCAGCTACAGCTCGGTGTGTTATATCTGCTGCTCAAACGGCGCGTCCACCGGGTATTACGGCGGCGGCTCTGGTATCACGGTGGCATGCCAGTGTACCGGCGGAGCCAATGCGGCGGCACTTTGCTACACCGGGGGACGGGTGTCGTGCGTCTGTCTCAACGGGTACTCTGCCTATGAAGAGTGCAACGGCGGTTGTGCCTGATCCGTCCCGGCCATGAAGGATCTTTTCGACGAGACCAAGGCGATGTACGAACTGAGCATGGACGACAGGGCAGGATGGGTGCTGCAGGCGACGGCGGAAGCGAAGGACTGGCTCGAGCGGTTCTCCGTCATCTTGGGGCTTTCCCCGAGTGCAGGCTGCGGGTACGCTGAAACCGTGACGTTGAAGCGCGCAGCCGGGATGAGGCCCGGCCCCGGGGCGTCGGACAGGCCGGCCTGGGAAGGAGTGGTATGGGATTTCCGGCGGGTTCCCGGCGCCGTTCTCGACCGTCCGAGGGCAGGGCAGGAGATCTTGTGCCTCCTTCCTCCCGCGCGAGACGAAGTCACGGATCTCGAGAGCATGCGCCACGTTCTGCTGCCCCTTTACCTTGAGGCCCTTCGGATGGGAGGCTTCCCCGCCCATGCTGCGTTGGTGGAGAGAAACGGGCGGGGAGTGCTGCTCGCCGGCCGCGGCGGGATCGGCAAATCGACGTGCTGCAGGCGCCTGCCGCCGCCCTGGAGAGCGCTTGCCGATGATCTTGCTCTCGTGATTCGTGACGATTCCGGGTACTACCGGGCGCACGCGCTTCCCACCTGGAGCGATCTTCGCGCGGGGAGTGAAAGCACCTGGGACGTCCGGCGATCGGTGCCGCTGGAGGCAATCTTCTTCCTGGATCAGTCGGAAGCGGACGAGGCAACTCCGGCGGGGAGAGGCGAGGCGGCCGTTGCCTGCAGGCGTGCCGCCATGGAGGTCTTCTGGTCCGTGGGACCTTTCGTGCTGAGAGAAGACCCGATGAATATCGCAACAAGGGCTTTCGAGAATGCCGTCGATTTTTCCCTGGCCTTGCCGGCTTACCGGCTCCGGGTGAGCCTCACGGGCCGCTTCTGGGAAAAGATCGAGGAGGTATTGGAAAAAGGGGACAGTCCCCTTTTCCGCGGGCGGGGGGCATCAGCCCATGGAACGTGAGATCTTCTGCCGGGGAGACAGCATGCGTCCTCTTTTCCGGCCCGGGGACCGGATCCGATTCGCGCCCTGTCGTGCCGAGGAATTGCGGCGGGGCGACGTCATCATCTTCACGTCGCCGGGCCAGGGGGAACGTGTCGTACACCGCGTCGTCTCGACGGGGCCCGGGGGGATCCGGACCCGGGGGGACGCGAACCCGTGCGCCGATGCCTGGGTCCTGGGAAAGGCGGACCTCATCGGCCGCGCCGTGGCCGTCGAGCGCCGGGGGAAAGTGATGTCCGTCGCGGGCGGCCCCGCGGGGCGCCTGATGGCCGCCTGCATCCGCGCCGCCCGGAGGGCGGATCACCTGGCGTCCTACGCCCTGAACCCCTGCTACCGGGGCCTTGCGCGCTGCGGGTTTTTCCGGGCGCTGCTGCCCCCCGCCATTCGCCCGAGGGTCATCACCTTCGAGCGTGACGGGGCAAGGGAAATGCAACTCGTCCTGGGACGGCGCATCATCGGCAGGCGCCCCCCGGGCGCCGGCACGTGGACCATTCGCCGGCCCTTCAGGGTCTTCGTCGACGAGCGGGCCCTGCCATGAAAGAAATGGGGACAGTCCCCTTTTTCGTTAGAGGCTACTACCGGCGCCGCGATGTGTGGGCTCCCCACTGGTTCTGTGAAGAGGCCGACTTCCAGGGCCTGTTTCCCGAGACGCGAAGGCAGCGGAGTTAGGACGAACACGGTACAGGCGGCAGGCTTCCGGCCGGGAGCGCGTCGGTGATGTCATGAGGGGCGCGAAGAATCCCGAAGATCGTGTGTCAAGAATTCTCGATCTCTCCTTGCGGATCTCCATTTCCAGCCCTGCCATGAAGCCCTTCGTCCGGTTTGCGACGCGTCAGTCTGGACAGGGGTTCTTCCACCGGCAGCTCTGGGATTTCGATGATTTTCTCCAGAAAAAGCTCCTCGCGCTTCTGAAGAAGACATCCTCCCAGGGGGAGATCGTCAACGCCTGCAGGGAGCAGTGGAAACGGAATCTGAAAACCCTGCAGCGGGATTTGCAGATGCGGCTTGAGAGCGGCACCTTCGACGTGGACGAATCGCCGTGTGCTGGGGACCGCCGGAATGCCTTGTGCAAATATCTTGGCCGGGACGGCCGTGTCCTCTATATCGGGTGCGGGACAGGTCGCGAGTGCCTGGCCTGGGCGAAAGAGGGTCTGCGCGTCGTCGGGGTCGACACCGACCTGTCACTCGTGAAGCTGGCCCGGGACTGGGCTGGTCTTCTGCGCGTCCCTGCCGTTTTTGCCGGGATGGACATGATGGAGCTGGGATTTCGGCCGGGCGCTTTCGACGGTTTTCTCCTCGAGGTCTATGGAGGGCTCCCGGATGCCAAGCGTGCGGTGGCGCTCCAAAGAGAACTGGCCAGGGTCCTGCGGCCGGGCGGGATCGGCCTGGTCGTTGCCGAGCGGAAGATTTATCCCTGCTGGTGGTTCCTGATGGGCTCCTCGTGGCCCGATTCCATGGTGGCGTGGCTGCGGGGTCAGGTCTCGCTCGATTTCTGCTTCGGGGAAAGGGATGCCTGCGAGGAGCGGCTGCAATACGGGCTGTTCAGCCGCTGCCACACCGCGGAGTCCCTGTCGTCGGAGCTTTCCCGGACCTTCGAAGTTCTCTCCTGCCGGTACCAGGCCGATCCCCGCTATGTACTGGCTGTCGTGACGAAAAAGGAAGGCGCATCGGGCCGGGAGGCGGAGGGAGAGATCGGAGCGCCGGAGACGGCGCCGGTTGATCTTTCCGTGACCGACGGCACCCTGGAGGATGTGGAAATTCTTTGCATGGACCTCGAGCGGCATGCAGAAGCGGTTGCTTCTTTCTTTAAAGAAGGGGGGCGGGGTGCGGATTGCCTGACCCAGTTGGGGCCAAGCGCCGAATCGGTTCTGCACTGCCTCGGGCAACTGCTTGGCCGAGACGGTAATCGCGTCGCCCCGTCGTTTAGGACTGAGGCTGATGTCCCGGCGCAAAGACCGGGGAAAGGGGGCCATGACCATGCGCTCACCAGCTGATGCAGGACCGTCCCTGTTCGTGAGGGGCGACAGCATGCGGCCCCTCTTTCAGCCGGGGGACCGGATCCGATTCGCCCCATGCCGTGCCGAGGAACTGCGGCGGGGCGACGACATCATCTTCACGTCGCCGGGGCAGGGGGAGCGTGTCGTCCACCGCGTCGTCTCGACGGGACCCGGGTGATCCGGACGAAGCGATAGGGCCTTTCCCGATTGAACCTAACCGGGCATGATTCTGGCATCTTCTGGGGAAAGAATGGTCGGTCCCCATTTTCATCAGCATGAAAACCTGGATTGAATGTCTCAAAAGCGGGCTTGCGCGCAAGGCGCCGGAGGACCGGATCGCCGGTGGGAAGAACTACGCCGGAATCGGTGAGAACCTGCGCCGCCACCGGCCGTTCTTCCGGCGGCACTGGAAGAAAGGAGCACTGGGCGCGGGGTTCATCCTGCTCAACGCCCTCATGGCCTTCCCCATGCCGCTCGTTTCCCGCTTTGTCATCGACGACGTGATCCTAGGGAAACAGCTGTCGCTTCTTCCCTGGGTGCTGCTGCTGATGGCGGCCATCGCCGTCTTCACGCGGGCCCTGGGCCTGTTCCAGAACTGGTTCTTCCTGCGCTACAGCCAGGAAGTGACCCTCGACATCCAGAAGCAGGTTCTGGAGCATTCCTTCCGGCTCCCGAAATCCTTTTTCGACAAAAACCAGGCGGGCTACCTGATGGCCCGCATGACGGGCGACATCGGCGGGGTGACGTGGTTTCTCTCGGGGAGCCTCGTGGGCATTCTGACGAACGTCCTGTATTTCATCGGAGGGCTTTGCCTCCTGTTCTGGCTGGAGTGGAGACTCGCGCTGGCGGCCCTCGCCGCCGTGCCCGTGTACCTGCTCGCCCTGCGGCGCTTCTCCGACCGGATGCACGCCCTGAACCACGCGGGCAGCGAGGAGAACGCCCGCTACATGAGCGGCTTCCAGGAGACGCTCCACTCCGTTCCTCTCGTCAAGGCCTTTGCGGCCGAGGAGAGGGCCGTCGGGAAGATCCTGGCCGGCCTCCGGGAGGTCTTCCGCCTGTCGGCGGAGCGCTCCGTGGTGGGCTCCGTGACGGGGCTTGCCCTCTCGTCGACGCCGAGCCTCGTGAACTTCTGCGTCTTCGCGATCGGCGCGTACTGGGTGATCACGGGCCACTGGAGCCTGGGGTCTCTCTTCGCCTTCCAGGCTTACCTGGGCCGCGTCTTCGGCCCGGCGCAGTCGCTCGCCTCGACGGGGCTGCAGATGCAGAATATCCGCGCATCTCTCGAACGCCTCACGGCCCTCCTCGACGTGGAACCGGAAGGAAAAGCCGGCGATGGAGCCGTGGTCGGGTCGCTCAGGGGGGAGGTCGAGTTCCGGAACGTCTCTTTCGCCTACGACCCTGTAAACCCCGTCCTCCGGGATGTTTCCTTCCATGTGCGACCGGGCGAGCACGTTGCCGTTGTCGGCCCCAGCGGCGCGGGCAAGACGACGCTTTTGAGCCTCCTGCTCCGGTTCTACAGCCCGACGGCGGGCGAGGTCCTCTACGACGGCAGGCCCGCCGGGAATTACAACGTTCAGTCGCTGAGGCAGCGGATCGGCTATGTCTCGCAGAGCCCGATCCTGATGTCCGGGACGATCGGGGAGAACCTCCGTTACGGAAACCCCGGGGCGACGGACGAGGAGATCACCCGAGCGGCCCGGGTTGCGGGCATCCACGACTTCATCCTGGGCCTGCCCGGCGGCTATGAAAGCGAGGTCGGCGAAAAGGGGGTGAACCTCTCCGAGGGGCAGAAGCAGCGGCTCGCCATCGCCCGGGCCCTGGTGAAGGACCCCGACATCCTCGTCCTCGACGAGCCCACGGCGGCCCTCGACGGCCTGACCGAGAAGTCGCTTCTCGAGGCGCTGCCCCGCGAGACCCGCGGCAAAACGCTCTTCGTCGTCGCCCACCGGCTCTCGACGGTTGTCGGCTGCGACCGGATCCTGCTGCTGGACGAAAACCGCCTGGTCGCCGAGGGCACGCACGCCGAGCTCCTGAAAACGAGCGACACCTACCGGAAACTCGCCGAGTGCCAGTTGATCCCCGACGGGAGAAAAGGCAAGGTCATCCCCTATGAAAGTCTCCGTCGTCATACCCGTCCATAACGGGGAGCGATACCTCGCGCAGGCGATCGAAAGCGTTCTGTCCCAGACGCACCGGGACCTGGAGCTGCTGATCGTCGACGACGGCTCCACGGATGCGACGGCCTCGATCCTCCGTCACTATGCAGCGATAGACCCCCGCGTCCGCTGCCTGTGCCAGGAGAACCGGGGCGTTGCCGCCGCGGCGAACCGGGGCCTCGAAGAAGCACACGCCGCGTGGGTGGCGCGTCTCGACGCCGACGACGTTTTCCTGCCAGAGAAGCTTGAGCGCCAGATCGCCTTCCTTGCACGATACCCCGTCGCGAAGATCGTCGGCACGCTCGCCTGCTTCATCAACCATGCAGGGAAGCCCCTGGGTCTCGTGGGAACGGAAGGCCCGTTCACGCCCGCCGAGTATGACCGGCTTGTCCGGGGAAACCGTCCTGTCTACTTCGTGAATTCCTCCACCCTGATGCACCGCGAGACCGTCCTGGCCGTCGGGGGCTACCGGGAGGCCTTTGCGCCGGCCGAGGATGTGGACCTGTGGATCCGGATGGCCGAGAGAGGGCACCTCATGCTCAAGGTTCCCGAACCCCTGCTTCTCTACCGGCTGCACGGGGCGTCTCTCACGATGACGCAAAATGCAAGGCAGCGATTTCTGCACCGGTGGGCGATCGCATGCGGCGAGGCGCGGGTGAAGGGCCTGACGGAGCCGTCCGTCGACAACTTTATCGAGAGCGAAAAGCGCCGCCCCGTCGGTGAACGGGCCCGCATCGTCCGCCGGGAGACGGGCGAGCGGCTCTACCAGAACGCGGCCCTGCACTACGCCGAGCAGCGCCCGTTCAGGATGATTCTGACCCTGCTTGCCGCGGCCGCCATGCACCCGGCGCATGTCATCCCGCGGCTCTACGCCCGAAAGATCGGGCCTCTTCTGAACGGCAGGCTCGGGGCAGGCATGAGTGCCGCCACCGTGCAGGAGCCGACACACGAGGTGTGTCTCCATGCGACGGGAAAATGATGTTCTGTCGACCCTTGTCAGGGGCGCATTCCGAAAGGACGGGCTTGCTCCACCGCCTGCCTTGCCGGCAAACTTGGACTGGAACAGCTTCGCAAGCCTCTGCGAGTGGCACAACGTGATCCCGTCAGTCTGCGGGGTCCTTCGGGCCACTCTGAACGGGACCGTCCCGCCTGCCGCCCTGAGCCGCCTCCGCGGTCTTCATCAGAACAACACGGCCCGGTCGCTTCTGCTCGCCACGGAGCTGGCCCGGGTCCTGCGCGCCTTCGAGTCCTACGGCATTCCGGCGTACCCCTTCAAGGGGCCTGCCCTGTCCGTGATGCTCTACGGGGACCCGGCGCACCGGCAGTCGAAGGATCTCGACATCCTCGTGCCGAAGGAGAAGCTCCCCAGGGCCATGAAGGCCCTCGACGCGCTGGGATACAGGACGCATCATGAGCTGGACGGCGCGCGGCTTTCCGCGCACCGGCGAACCGAGTACGAAACGGCTTTCGTCCGCCGTGACGGGAAGGTTCAGGTCGAACTTCAATGGTCCGTCGTGCCCGGCTATTTCGGGTTCGACCACGAGAGGCTCGACATCTGGTCCAGACTGGAGAAGCGCACATGGGGCGGTTTGGACTTTCCGGCGCTCCCGCCGGAGGAGACGCTCCTGATACTCTGCGTGCACGGCGCCAAGCACATGTGGTGCAAGCTGGGATGGGTGTGCGACGTGGGTGGCCTGCTCGCGTCGCCGACGCCCCCGGACCTGCAGCGGACCCTGGAGCTGGCGGGGCGCTGCGGTGTGACGCGGCTCCTGCTGCTCGGGCTTCTCCTGGCGGAGCGACTGGCGGGTTCGCGCCTGCCGCAGGAAATCACGGACCGGATCGATGCGGACCTCATGGTGTCCTGCCTCGCAAGGCAGGCCGCCGCGGTCATCGCGAAAACCCCGGTGAACCCGGACGTCGACCCGGCCCGGTATCTCTTCTACCTGAAGGCCAAGGACTGCAGGCGGGACCAGCTTCTTTTCGCGGGCAGGCTGATGGCGACACTGGCCGCGGGCGAGTGGAACCCCTCTGCCCTGCCCGACGTGCTCGCCCCCTTCTATTATCTGTTCCGGCCCCTGCACATGGCCGGCCGCCACAGCGAGCCGATCCTCCGGGCCCTGGCCCGCCGTTGAGAAAATGGGGACAGGCAACATTTTGTGCTTGATGCGTCAATCGAAAGGTGAGTCAAAGTGCCGAGAATCGCGAGAGGACTATCTGACGGCTTTGTCTATCACGTCATCAACAGGGGAAATAACAAACAGAAGGTATTCCATAAGGATCCGGATTACGATGTGTTCATGGATTTGGTGGCAAGCGCGACAGAACGTTTTTCCGTCAAGCTCTATGCCTATTGTCTGATGCCCAACCATTTTCACTTCGTCGTATCCCCGGAACAGGGCACGGCACTTTCCGCCTGGATGCACTTGATCATGACAAGCCACGTTCGCCGCTACAATAAATATTACGAGGTCAGCGGACACGTTTGGCAAGGTCGCTTCAAAAGCTTTCCTGTGCAGAGGGACGAGCATCTTCTGGTTCTGATGCGCTACGTGGAGGGAAACCCCGTTCGTTCCGGTTTGACGGCCACGGCGAGAGATTGGCTGTGGTCATCCCACCGGGAAAGGATTGGAGAATCCCCCAAGCGGCTCCTTGCAGAGGTCCCAATCGCTCTGCCGGAATTCTGGACTCGTTACGTAGACGCGAAGTGGACAGAGTCGGAAATTGAGCGGGTTCGAGAATGTGTGAATCGCCAGGCGCCATTCGGGTCGTCGACGTGGCGGGATCAAGTGGGCCGGGAATTTGGTCTGGAATCGACTATGAGACCAAGAGGCCGGCCCAAAAAACTCCAATATTGAAAATGTTGCCTGTCCCCTTTTCTGTCCCTGGGAAGCGGTGCAGTGGCTTCGGACGAGATTTTCCGATCGGGATCTCAGGAACTGGCTCGTGGACCGACGGGGAGCCGGGTTGAGTCCGCCGAAGCTCAGGTTCTGGGAACTTGTCCTGGACCTGCCCGAACAAGACGTCGACGATCGGCTCCGAGGCAAGACTCGACAGGTGTGGGATCGAAGGGCCTTCCGATGAAGATTCATGCCGATAGCCTGACGGCTGCCCGGAAAAGGGCCCTCCGGCGCTTGGGGCCGTTTGCCTTCCAGGAAGGCTTCTATCTCGGCGGCGGAACGGCGATGGCGCTTCAATTGGGCCACCGCCGATCGGTGGACCTCGGCTGGTTTACGTCGGTGCAGCCGGCCGACCCCCTGCGTCTGGCGGCATCCCTGAGACAGGAAAAGAGCCCCTTCGTGACGGGCCAGGCGGAAAGGGGAACACTTCTCGGCAGGGCATACCGGGTGCAGCTCAGCTTTTTCGAGTATGCCTATCCTCTGCTCAAACCGGTGCTCCTCTGGAGGGAGGTTGACTGTCCAATCGCGTCGCTCGCCGACTTGGCCTGCATGAAGCTGGCTGCCATCGCCCAGCGAGGATCGAAAAAGGATTTCATCGACCTTGATGCACTCGGTCAGGAAAGATATTCACTGACCGACATGCTGGCTTTCTATCGAAGGAAATATGATGTGCAAGACATCGGCCATATCCTTTACGGGCTTTCCTGTTTCGATCAGGCCGACAAGGAGCGGATGCCCCGTATGCTCTGGAACGTGGATTGGAAGAAAATACGGAAGACCGTCCAGTCGTGGGTGAAACACTGTGCCGGGTGACGGGTGAGACGCCCGTCCCACAGTCAAACAAAATCCCCTGGCAGGACAGGCGTCTCGCCTGTCCTGCAGCCCTGAGTCTCAGGCGGTCTGGAGTCTCTCCTGGTCGAGTTCGCAAATCGAGGCGATGATCTCGAAATCCCCGTCAGCATGGACAAGCCGGGCTGTTTTGTGGGCGCAGGATGCGATGATGAGATCCGTCGTCGGGACCTGCTTTCCTTTCCTGTCGAGCAGGAAACCCCAGCGGGAAGCCCTGTCGATCACGTCCCGGGTAATGGGTATTCCCGGAAGCGAAAGGAACGAATCCCGGAGGGTTCGGTAATCCTTTTCCGTCCGGGCTCCGCGAAGGATTTCGACGACAATGATCCCGCAGGTGGCGGCCTCTTCGCTTTCGAGGATTTTCCGGATTCGGGCCTTGATCTTCGCGGAACCGGACGGGCGAAGATAGTCGATCCAGGCCGAGCTATCGATGAGGAACATCCCGTTTTCTCCTCTCGAGGAACTCCTCGGGCGTGAAGGCAAGGTCCAGTTTCCCCTCCAATTCCATCAGCCTGCGTGCTTTTCTCCGACTGACGAACTCCTCCAGCGCTTTTTCCACAGCGTCCCTTTTCGACTTTGCCCCGGAGAGGGTCTTGACCTCGTCGAGCAGATCCTCGTTGATCACGATGGTGGTCCTCATGATGCCTCCCGCATGCACATTGATTATGCATACTACAATATGCCATCAGGCCCGTCAAGGTAAAATGCCGCGGGGAAGCGAGCGGATACACAAAGAGCGCCGGTCGGCAAGACCGGCGCTCCCGTTTGAGGCGAATCTGAGATAGCCGCGTCCTACGCCTTCTTGACCGGCTTCATCAGGGCCATGGCGATGAGGATTCCGAGGACTGCCAGCCCCGCCGTGGGGTAGAAGGCGAAGGTGAAGGAGCCGAAGGTGTCCTTCGCCTGGCCGGCGATGATGCCGCCCAGGATGGCGCCGAGTCCGTAGGCGAAGAAGACGAGGCCGTAGTTCTTGGCGTAGTTCTTCACGCCGAAGAAGATCGTCGTCGCCGTGGGCGCGATCGCCAGCCACCCCCCGAGCACGAGCCAGAAGCCGATGAAGCAGATCGTGTAGAGCATCACGCTTCCGGGGCCCGCCATCAGCATGCCCAGAGAGCACACGAGGATGAGGACGAAGGAGATGAGCGCCGCCACCTTGGGCGATAGCTTGTCCGTGAGCACCCCGAACAGGGGCCGCCCGACGCCGTTGAAGATGGCGAACACGCCGACCAGTGTGGCCGCCGTGACCGCGTCGATTTTGATGATTTCCTGGGCGACGGAGGCGGAGATCCCGATGGCCATCAGCCCCGCGAGGGAGCCGATGATGTAGCACAGGAAAAGGCCCATGAACGTGGTTGTCTTGGCCATCTCCCCCATGTTGAGGTCGACGGCGCCGGCCGCCGCCGCTGCCGGCGGCTTCCAGCCCGCGGGGAGCCAGCCGTCCTTGGGGAAGCGGAAGGGGATGAAGCAAAGGGTCATGATGGCCAGGAAGGCCGCACCCATGTAGAAGAAGGTCTGCATAGGGCCCACGGCCTTGATGAGGGCCGCCGCCACGTTGGCCGACACGAAGGGCGATCCGCCGAAGCCGGCGAGCGTCAGGCCCAGCGCAAGGCCCCGCTTGTCGGGGAACCAGCGTCCGGCGACGGCCAGGGGAACACCGTAGGCCAGGCCCACGCCGCCTCCGCCGATGACCCCGTACGTGATTGTCAGCATGATTCCGCTCGTGGAGAAGCTGGCCAGCATCCAGCCCGCACCGACGATGGCGCCCCCGATTATGCCGAGCATCTTGGGGCCGAGCTTGGCCATGACCTGGCCGCCGAAGAACACCATGGTGGCGAACAGGGCCAGGAAGACCATGAAGGGAAGCCCCGCCTCGGTGGCGCTCATGTTGAGCAGCTTTGACACAGGGCCCCGGAACACGCTGTAGGCGTAGACGCTGCCCAGGCAGATGTTGATGATGAAGCCCAGTAAGACGAACATCCACCGGCCCTTCTCGGCCGGCATCCCGAAAAGTTTCTCCTCACTCATTGGAACCCTCCCTCCTCAGATCCTGAACCCGACAAGTGTGAATTGAATGGAAAACGCCGTTTGCGCCTCCCTGCCGGATAAACGCAAAATCGCGCCACGATTATCGGAATTCCGGGGAATTGTCAATCGAAAAAGGATTTGAGTACACGGGGATATTGAAAACGATCGCACGCGCATCGCCTGCGGCTCGCTGTGGGGTCGTGATGACGGATGAACCCGTCGCTTGCGTTTTTTGATTCCCGGCCCCCTGGTTCGAGAAATCTTGATGGAACACCGGGTCCCCGGCAGACCTCAACGGCCGATCGGGCGGTGGGCGAGACCCTTGAGGTCTTCGGGGAGGTTGAGGTTGGCGAAAAGCCGACCCTCGGGGTCGAACCGGCGGATCTCGTCGGCGGGGATCTCGCGGGTCCTGAATTTCCGGAACAGGCGGGAGACCTTCAGGTCGCCCCGCTCGATCTGAGATTCGATGACGGGGAGGCACGTTCGGGAATAGATCGCATGCAGAGATTCGTAGCCGTCGTCCGTGACGGGGACCACCAGGTCGTGCCCCTCAGCCAGCGCCATCATGTGGCGAATGAAGGCCTCGCTCAGGTGCGGCATGTCGCAGGCCGAGACGAAGGCCCGCTCGCCGGTCGCGTGGAGAAGCCCCGCGTGGATGCCGCCCAGGGGGCCCTTCTCCCGGTGGATGTCCGTGACGATCCGGGCGTCGAACTCCAGGTACTCCAGCGGGGCGTTGGTGGAGATGATGATCTCCCGGAAGAGGGCCCGGTAGACCCGCAGCGTCCGGTCGATGAGGCGCTCGCCGTCGATCTCGATGAAGGCCTTGTTGATGCCGCCCAGGCGGCCGGCCCGGCCGCCGGCCAGGATGACGCCGGTCATGTCGTGCAAGGATGCATTCCCCCCTCACCTCAATCCTCTCCCGCCGGGAGAGAGGAAGTACAAGGAAAGGTTTTTCATCGGCAGTGGTTCAAGACCTCGACGATCACGTCCTTTGTGTAGTCCTTCAGCTTCCAGGTCTTCGCCAGCTCGACGGCGTTGTCGGCGATCTTTTCGATGTCGCCCTCGGGGATGCCCCCCTCCTTGAGGGAAACGGGGCTCCCGATGGAACGGAACCAGTCCCTGAGTTTCGCGATGCCCGCCGCCGCGGCCTTCGCGTCGTCCGCCTCGGCCGCCCCGAAGAATTCCCTCGCCAGGCGGGCGAAGCGTGCCGGCCTTTTCGCCGCGGACCAGGTCATCCAGCCGGGCAGGACGACGGAGAGGCCCGCCCCGTGCGCGATGTCGTAGAGGGCTGACAGCGAGTGCTCGATCATGTGCACGGGAAATCCCACGATCCCCATCCCCGCCGTCGTCAGGCCGTTGAAGGCCAGGGTGCCCGACCACATGAAGTTCGCCCGGGCGTCGTAGTCCCGCGGGTCGGCCAGCGATTTCGCGGTGGCCTCCATGATCGTCTTCATGAAGGCGTAGACCATCCGGTCCTGCAGGGGGCTCTCGCCGGGCTCGGTGTTGGTGAAGTAGCCCTCGAGCATGTGCGTGACGATATCGACGGCGCTGTAGGCCGTGTAGGCCGGGCTCACGGTGTAGAGGACCTCCGGGTCGAGGATGGACGCCTTCGGCTGGATCAGGGGCGAGCGCACGCTGAACTTCTGGAGCGTCTCGTCGTTGGTGATGACCGCCGCGGCGTTCATCTCCGACGCGCTGGCCGACATCGTCAGGACGACCAGGACGGGCAGGGCCTCCCGGACGAGCTTCGTGTAGACGAAGAACTCCCAGGGGTCGTGATCGGCCTTGACCCCCGCGGCGATCGTCTTGGCCGTGTCGATCACGCTGCCGCCGCCCACGGCGAGGACCGCGTCGACCGGCTTTGCGCGCGCCAGCGCGATGCCCTCCTTGGCCTTGGAGAGCAGGGGGTTGGACTTCACGCCCGAAAGCTCCACGACGTCGACGCCCGCCTCCTTGAGGGAGTTCAGGACCTGCTCGTAGACGCCGCTCGCCCGGACGCTTCCCATCCCGTAGACCATGAGCACCCGGCGGCCGAAGCGTTTGGCCTCGGCGCCGATCCTGGCGATGGAGCCTTTCCCGAAGATGATCTTCGTGGGGTTCTCGAATACGAAGTTCTGCATGGTTTCCTCCGGAAACAAGCATCAGGCGTCAGGCAACAGGCTTCAGGAAAGAATCCCTTTTTGTCCCGGGTCGCTCTTCGCCTGCCTGCGGCGTGGTTTTCTGCTTTCTATATCCGCGAACGGCCCTGATTCGCAAGGGGGAACTTGGCGTGAATCTCTTCGGCCTGAGATAGGTCTTGATAAATTTCACGGGGAGGGGTACAAAAAACGCTCGATCACCATGGAGGATCCGAAGCCATGTACTGGGAAAAAGAGATCGAGACCCTGCCGCGCGAGCGGCTGGAGGCCCTTCAGCTCGAGCGGCTGAAGGCAACCCTCGTGAAGGCCGCCGACTCTCCCCATTACCGGGAGGTGTACAGGCAGGCGGGGTTCAACCCCGGTGATTTCAGGACCATGGCCGACGTGCCGAGCCTGCCCCTGACGACCAAGGACGACCTGCGCAAAAACTGGCCCTACGGGTTCCTCGCCGTTCCGCGGGAGGAGCTCGTCCGCATGCATTCCTCGTCGGGCACGACGGGCCGGGCGACGGTCATCTTCCACACGGCGAAGGACCTCGACGCCTGGACCAACCTGGTGGCGCGCTGCATGTACATGACGGGGGTGCGCCGCTCCGACGTCTTCCAGAACATGATGACCTACGGTCTCTTCACGGGGGGCCTGGGGTTCCACTACGGGGCGGAGCGGATCGGCTGCCTGGTCATCCCCGCCGGGGCCGGCAACAGCAAGCGCCAGATCCAGCTCATGCAGGATTTCGAGACGACGGTCATCCACATCATCCCGAGCTATGCCCTGCATCTGACCGCCGTCTTCGAGGAGCTCAAGGTCGATCCCCGAAAGGACACGAAGGTTCGGATCGCCTTCGTCGGGGCGGAGCCGCACACGGAGAAGACCCGCAGGCGGATCGAGGACTTCTACGGCTGGAAGGCCTTCAATTCCTACGGCCTCTCCGAGATGAACGGGCCCGGCGTGGCCTTCGAGTGCCCCGCCCAGAACGGCCTGCACATCTGGGAGGACAATTTCCTCGTCGAGATCATCGACCCGAAGACCCTGAAGCCCGTCCCGGACGGCGAGGAGGGCGAGCTGGTCATGACGACGCTGGTGCGCGAGGGGATGCCGATTGTCCGATACCGCACGAAGGACCTCACCCGGATCATCCCGGGGCCCTGCGAGTGCGGCCGGACCCACCGGCGCATCGAGCGCATCAAGGGCCGCACCGACGACATGATGATCCTCAAGGGGGTCAACATCTTCCCGATCCAGATCGAGAAGAAGCTCATGGACATCCCGGGCGTGGGGACGAACTTCCAGATCATCCTGGAGCGCAAGGGGTTCAACGACGAGATGATCGTCAAGGTCGAGGTGGCGCAGGAGTTCTTCGACGGGGACCTGCTGAAGCTCCAGAAGCTCCAGCGCCGGATCACGGACGAACTCAAGGCCGACATCCTGATCACCCCGAAGGTCGAGCTCGTCGAGCCGGGGAGCCTCCCCAAGTCGGAGGGGAAGGCCGTGCGGGTGATCGACAACCGGAAGGACTGACGGGCGGGTGACCGGGGGCGCACCCCTTTCTTTGCGCTGCGATCGTCTGCCGGCTTGGCGTTTGTGGAGTGAGGAAGAGCAGAAGTGAGGAAGAGCGGAAATATACAGAAATCTTTCATCCACGCCTATCTTCCGCTCTTCATCGCTTCCTGACTTCTGGCTGTCCAGGGTGCCTTGCGTCCGGGCGTTTTCGACCGGACCGACATGAATGATGGAGAGGACCATGATCGTGCATCAGATCTCCGTTTTCGCGGAGAACAAGCCCGGGCAGCTGGCGAGGCTGACCGGGATCCTGGGCAAGGCGAAGGTGAACATCCGCGCCACGACGATCGCCACGACGGCGACCTTCGGCGTCATCAACCTCATCGTGGACGACCCGCAGAAGGCCATCAAGGCGATCAAGAAGGACGGGATGATGGTGACGACCAAGGAGGTCATCGCCGTCATCATCG
>JAGPKU010000052.1 GCA_018053845.1 Syntrophobacterales bacterium | reverse complement strand
GGTTCTTCAACGTGGCGGCCCGGGTGGTTCACCACGGCCGCTACCGGATCCTGAAGTTTGCCCGGGGTCTGCATCGCCTGATGGAGATCCGGGAGGCCTACGAGCGGATCTGGTGTCTGCAATTTGGTTGAGTGCGCCATGGTCCCGTTGTGTCGCAACGCATCGTCTGGGCGCTGCTGTGTCCTTTTTTGGCCTTTCGGCGTCATGGGATCCGTCGCAGGGCCGCGGAATCCGTATCGCCCCGCTCGGATCCTCTAAAATCGAATCCCCTTACGCACCGAATGCCTTTTCAGACCGATTCAAACGTCCGAAGAGCTCTCCGAGGTGCTTATCGCTGGATTCGGGGAACAAACAACACACCGACCTCGCCTTTTTCACCAACGGACCGAACCAGACCCTGCTGGATCGTTTCAAAGCCGCCTTGGCGGATACGCATCTTTTCGATGTTTCGGTCGGCTATTTTCGCGCCAGTGCCGTCCGACCTCAGAGGCAATAAGACGGGACAGTTGGCGCGAATATCGGTGTCCGGCCGGACTGCAAACCCGTTGTCCTCGTCCGGTGCTGGGCAATCGGGGGAGAAAATCGCTTCCTTTGACATGAACCGCCGCCGGATGTCGGCGAGCATTATTTCTCATGTTACATCAGTAGCTTACGGGGCAAGCGGAGGGCGGCGACTGTTTTGCGCCAGGTCGACAACCCCGGCCCTTCAGGTCTTTCAGCAGGGACAGGCCCCGGCTGATCAGGATTGACCAGATGCCCCGCTTCTGACAATCCGGCAGGACGGGAACCGGGCCGAGCCCGTACCGTCCCGTTGTGCCGTCTGAAATCGTCACGGGGGAAAACGCGATAGGTGCCTGCGGAGGTACCGCCGGCCTGGTCGTCGGGGCGACCGATTCGCCCACCTGGGGAAGGCCTGCGGGGAGTTGGGGGGAAGCTTGGAGCCGATGCGTCCAGACGGGCCGCTCGAGGAAGCTTCCCGTCACGTCCGGCACACCGAGGCCCCCTCCTGCGCCTTGTCGACGTCACGACCCTTTTCCCATGGGAAATGAAAAAGGCAGGGCCTGTCATGACCCTGCCGTCTGCGGGGAGCGGCCTGCCCCTGTGGTTTTCCCGACATGATTGTTACGCCCCGGCGCCGCGCTCAGACGATCTTCTTCTCCAGGGACCAGCCGAGGCGGTCGGCCTTGATGCCCCGGCAGGCGTCGCGGTATTCGAACTCGAAGATGATGCAGCCCTTGAAGGGCTCGTCCTCCTTGACCCGGTAGCTCCGGATCGTCCCGCCGTAGAAGGAGGGCTCGGTCTTTTTGTGGTGAAAGTAGATGTGCCCCCCGACGAGCTTCTTCGCGTCCTCTTCGCCCAGCTGCCACCAGCCGCTCTCCCACACCTTGTCGCCCAGCTTGGTGAAGTTGTTTTCGTTCTCGATAAGATGAATCTGCATGTCTTGCGCTCCTTGTCCGACCCCGGGACAAAAGGCCCCGTCTCGCGATGACGGACAGGGCTCGAGGTGAGGTCTGAGGTATCCCGATGTGAAAATCAAGGATGCCGTCTCCTCGACGGCTGCCGATTGCCTGATCCCAGACTATGCCGATCGGGGCCGATGTCAAGGCATTTCTGCGCCGGGCGGGACCGGCGGGACAGTCTGGCATGACTCCACGGCCGATCGGTTTTCCGACGCGGCTTCAGCCCCGATGGGCCGTCAGCCGGGCTGCCCGCAGGCGACGGATCCCGTATCGTTCGGATTGCTGACAGGAGCCTCGTCTCCGTCCACGGCCTCCCGGCCCGGCCTTGCCGCGACCCCTGCCCGCAGGGACCCCTTCCTGCCGAAGATTCCTGATTGACAGCGTGCATCGGTTGCATTAGTATTTTCCCAGCCCATCCAACCCGTTTAACCCATCCGTATCGGCGCGTTGTCTTCTTTCAAAGGTCCCCAACCCGCACAAATCCCGGTTGCCCGAGGGGAGGTGCCCCATGGCAGCGAAAGTCCCGGGTGAGCGAATCGCCATCGAAAGCGAAAAGGACCTCAAGAATCACGCCGTCACGATCCTGCGGCGCATCAACGAAGACGAGCGCGGCGGCCTGCTGTTCCTGATCAACCCGGTCTTCGCCCTCGAGGAGGCCGGCTTCGACTTGAGCGACGAGATGCGCCGCCACATCCTGCACGGCCTGCGCTACGGCGCCAGGGCCAAGGCGCGCATCGCGGAGCTCAACAGGGCGGTGGCCGACGTGGCGGGGCGGCCCATCGACGCGCTCTCCGATGAACAGGTGGCCCGACTGCTCTTCGAGGACCTCGGGATCCCCGTGCCGGAGCCGGTCGCGGCAAGGGCCGCCGGGAAGGCCGGGGCCGCGGGGCCGCTGCCGCCCATCGACGACGGGCTGCTGGAGGCCCTCAAGGGCAGGCACAAGGTCATCCCCAAGCTCATCGAGCTGCGCCGGTATCTCAAGGGCGGGTGGCGCTTCGTCGACCGCGAGACCTACGAGAAGGTCAGGGGCGGCGCGAGCGTCACGCTGCTGCGGCGCGTGCGCTTCCGCAAGCAGTCCAGGAAACCGTAAACCCCGTTTCCCGGGGAAGGAGGCGCGCCATGTCTCTGACCGGCGGGTATGAAGCGGCCTTCGAGCTGCGCGAGGAAGTCGTCCGCGACATCTTCTTCGAGGCCTGGAGAAACGGTGGGATCCCCCACGAGATCCGGGCGGACCGCACCGTCGCGGGGTACACGACCCACGCGATCGTCCAGATCACCGAGGCGGGCATGTCGACGCGCCTCGACCTGCGGTTCGACACCCCCCTGCCGAGCGGGGTCCGGATCAGCGTGCCGCTCGATCTCCAGATCACGGTGGACGGCTCTCCGGCGCCGAGCATCAACCCCGTCTCCTTCGCCTGTGCCCTCGACATCACGGCGCCGCTGCAGGCCCTGCCGGATACGCGGGGAAACAAGGAGCTCGTGCTCAATCTGGCGGGCCTGCCCGACGGACAGATCGCCGTCGTGATGCCGGCCGCACCGGTCATCGCCGTCACGGCGGAGCTGATCGAGGACGGGCTGCACAAGGCCTACGACGACGGGGTGATCCCCCACTCCGTGGATTACCCCCTCGGCACCGCGACGATCCGGATCGACGTGGAGGACGACGACGCCGATGCGGCCCGGCAGATCCGGTTCGCGCTCGACGCGGCCGACCGCGGCACCGTGACGCTGCCCCTCTTCATCCACGCGGTGGGGGGGCTCGAGCGGACCGTCCTGGTGCACAACGTGAAGATTCTCCACTCGGGAGACACCCTGAAGGTCCGCTTCTCCGACATCCAGGCGGCCGACATCGAGACATCGCCTGAGCTTTCTCTGTACGCCGGCCCCATCGCCGCCATGGTCCGGAACTACGGCGAGTACTCGATCTTCGTCCCCGGCAACGACACGATCGCCGGCGTCGTCCGGGCCGCCGTGCGGGAGCGGCTCGACACCTGGGGCGACGGCGGCGACGGGAAGATCCGGGTCTTCACGCCCAACGCCGTCGAGAACAGCCCCATCGAGATCGTCGACTTCACGCCGGTGGTCAAGCCGGGCTTCCTGGCCGTCTTGTTCAACCCCATGACGGGGGTGCCCGGGGTGGTCGTCGACGCCGCGGCGGTGGAGAACTTCATCCCCGACGGGAAGAAATTCGCGCAGTGCCTGGCCGAGCCGGTCGTGCAGCGGATGATCGACCGGGCCCTGCAGGAGAAGATCCTCGACGAGAACGGCTGCGGCGGCTGGCCCTGCACCTTCGACCACGAGATCGAGGGCCACGAGGTCACCCTGACGAGCAAGCCGAGCTTCAGGCTCCACGACGGCTACATGCAGATGAACGGCTCGGCCGAGGTGGCCATCGACTGCTGGTTCGACCCCGACGTGGATTACGAGGCCAAGGTCAAGTTCCACTTCGAGACGGACGGCAGCGGCAACAAGCTCATCGTGCCCGACGTCTACGACGAGGACGTGGACCTCTCCTGCCTCGACTGGTTCCTGGGGTTCATCATCCTGATCTACGGCTGGATCTGCCTGATCGTCGTCAACGTCGTCATCGAGTCCGTCGGCGGGCAGGTCGTCTCGGCCGAGGGCGACAAGATCGCCGAGGGGACCAAGTACCTCGCCGGGGAGATCCACGGCGTGGGGCAGGTGACGACGGAGCTCGACCGGATCGACATCAAGCCCGGCGGGATCATCCTCTCGGGCGGCGTCTTCGTCGTCAGCGCGAGCTTTCCCCTCACCTACGCCCCCTCGGAGAGCACGGCCCCGTACCGCGGGCGGGCGGCATCCCCGATCGGCCTGGATGCCGTCGACATCCACCCCCGGGCCCGCTACCAGTGGAAATTCGGCGACGGCGCCTCCGCCGAGGGCGCCCACGTCAGCCACGCCTACGCCCGCGACGGCATCTACCTCGTCGAGCTCACCGTGACTGCGCCGGAGCCGAGGGGCACCGTGACCCACCACTGGGCGCGCGTGCGGGTGGACAACGTCCCCCCGGCCGTGGAGGCCGGCCCCGCGATCACGGCCGACGAGGGACAGCCGATCGGGTTCGAGGGCCGGTTCACGGACGTCGAATGGGGCGACCGCCACGAGGCCGTCTGGCAGTGGGGCGACGACTCCCTGGAGCCAGGGGTCGTCACGGAGACGAACCTGCCCCCCCGGGCGGAAGGCATCGTCACGGGGAGCCACGCCTTCGGCAACAACGGGGACTATGACGTGACCCTTCGCGTGCGGGACGGCGACGGGGGCGTGGGACGGGACACGGTGAGGGTCACGGTCCGCAACGTCCCGCCCCGGGTCGATGCGGGGCCCGATCTGTACGCCTACCCGGGGATCCCCGTCACCCTCCGGGCGACTTTCACCGATCCCGGCTGGCTCGACCGGCACCGGGCCTGGTGGGAGACGGGCGACGGGGCGGGGCCGATGCCCGCCGTCGTGCGGGAGGTGAACGAGCCGCCCGCCGGCTACGGGGTCGCGGCGCTCATCCACGTCTACCGCACCCCGGGGACGTTCATGGCGGCCTGCACGGTCGTCGACAGCGACGGGGCGAGCGGCCGGGACACGCTGGCCGTGCACTGCGTCGACGTGGTCAACGGCGACTTCGAGGGCGGCTTCCGGGACCGCATCCACGGGGCGGTGGCCAACGGATGGGAGTACTACGTCTCCGGCGCGGCGGAAGGCATGACCGGCCGGGCGGGGCTCTCGGACGGGTCGGCCGCGTTCCAGGCCGAGGAGTTCGTCCTGCGCTCGGGGCGGCGCGCCCAGCGGGTCAACGGCCGCAGCGGCTCCCGCGCGGGCCTCTACCAGAGGATCGGCGCAAACCGAGGGTGGGACTACCAGGTCACGTCCTGGTATCACCTCGACGAGCGGGCGGGCGGAACCTGCCGCCTCGGGATCGACCCAGCGGGCGGGACCGACCCCGCGGCGGCGGCGGTCGTCTGGTCCGAGGGCCGGGAGCGCCGGTGCTGGGCGCCTCTCGTGGTCCGCGCGAGCGCCGCCGCCCCGGCCGTCACCCTCTTCCTCGAGGCCTTCTCGCAGAAGGGCGACTTCGTCGCCCGGTTCGACGCGGTGTCGCTCATCCCCTATCCCTGCCCGCTCGGGGAGCCCGAGAAGCCCCCGGAGCCCGAAAAGCCGCGCGAGATCTGCGTGGACTGGAAGACCGAGCCGGAGCAGCGCAACCTGGCATCCCCGTACGCCAAGGAGGGCTTCACCTTCCGCGTCCCGGCGAACGCGAACCTCCGCATCGTGCGCTGGGGCGTCCCGCAGGGCGAGGGGAAGCTCAATTTCCCGGGCTCGGGCATGCAGGTCGCGCCCCCCTTCGCCGCGGAGCGGGCCGTCGCCTGGGTTGCCTTGTACGCGGGCAAGTCCGTCGTGCTGGAGGCCTTCGACGGGTCGGGGCGGAAGGTCGGGGACGCGTCGAGCCCGTCGGCACAGGGGACCGTCCACCGGCTCGAGGTGCTGGCGCCGGGCATCGAGACGCTGAAGATCGGCGGAGGCGGAAATGAGGGCCTGCTGGTCAGGCTCTGCGTGTACAGCGGGCCGGACGAGAAACCGAAGCCCGTGAAACCGCGGCCGGGGAGGCGACTCCCCGCCGGGACCGCGAAGGCGGCAGAAGACAGTCCTGCCGGAAAGGGGTGACCCCATGGCGACCGAGGAGAGAAAGGTGACCATCGTGGCATGGCCGAAGGAGCCGGCGCTGCTCGAGCACCGGTTCACCGACAAGCCCTGCAGGGTGAGCGTCTCCTTCGAGGAGAAGCCGCCCGCCCATGTCGTGATCGAAACGTCGAAGGAAAGACCGTTCTTCGTGGATATGGACATGAAGGTCACGCCCACGAAGACCATCCCGGTCTGCCTCAAGGTCTGCGAGCCGATCTGCATCAAGAGCGACTACACGATCGGTGTGGACATCTTCGACCGGCCTGTGGCCAACATCAAGATCCGCGGCCTCACCCGCGTGTACAACTGCAAGGAAGAGGAAGAGAAGTACACCTGCGTGGACTTCACGGAATTCAAGCCGGGCACGGTCCTGCAGAGCCCGTGGGTCCATGAGGAGATCCGCTACACGGCCATGGGCGAGCCCCCGATGCGGATCGTGGGGTTCGGCGGTGCGCCGGGCCTGGGCTTCCCCCCCGACGGGGTCCGCGTCGACTTCCCGTGGCCGGTGCGGGACGTGCTGATGACGGCGGCCTGCTATGCCGGCCGCGGGCTGTCCTTCTATGCCTATGCCGACGGGGCCCTGATCGCGCAGCAGGACGCGGAGATGCACAACGAGGTCAAAGAGGTCCTGATCGAGGGCTCGGGCATCACGACGATCCGGGTCAAGGGCGGGGGCAACGAGGCGTCGATCATCCGGATGTGTTTCTGGTCCAGCGGGCTGGGCGTGAAGGGTGACATCGGCTAGGCAAGGCATCGAGATCGTTGAAGGAGGGCAGTGAAAATGGCAACCCGGGCGACGGACAGGGCAAAGGGTAAGAAGGCGTCAACAAAAACGGCGCGCGGGGGCGGCAGGCCCGCGGGACGCGAGGAGCCGAAGGGGGAAAAACCGCAGGGCGCCGAAACCGGAAAGACCCTCCTCGGGGGGCTCGATGCCGTTAGGGGATTCGCCGAGACGACCTCGCGCGTCGTCCGGCAGGCCGCCGCCATTCTCGAGGAGGAGATCGCCGCGGGGATTGTGGCGGCGCGGCAGGTCGAGGAGAACCTGCTCAACGTCAAGGCCCTGAGGGCGGGCGGCGCCGACAGCGTGATCCACCGGTTCCGCAAGGACGCCCACGAGGTGGTGGACATCCTCGTCGACGTCGTGGGCGCTGCGGTGAACTACGCCGAGGAGATGAGCAAGCGGGCCGTCTCCTTCCGGGTCTCCGGCAACCCGGGCAAGGCGGCGCGGCGGGAACCGGGTTCGACACCCTTTCTGAAGGTCCCCGGCGTCCTGAAGTCCGGGCAGTCGGTCCAGGTGCCCATGACCCTCGAGAACAGCGGCGATGCCCCGACGGAGCCGATGCGGTTTTTCTGCACCGACCTGCTGAGCCCGGCGGGCGGCCGGATCCCGGCGAAGCAGATCGCCTTCACGCCGGCGGCCCTGACGATCCGGCCCGGCGGGCGCGAGACCGTCGTCGTGCAGCTGAAGGTCCCCGCCGAGTCGAAGCCCGGCCTGTACTCTGGTCTGATCCAGTCCTCACGGGCGGATCATCTCCGGGCCGTGCTCGCCGTCGAAGTGGCCTGAGGGGGGCGGGGACGGCATCCCATGGCGAACGCAAGCCCATACGATCGAGTCACGGCGGCCCTGGAGCGGTACCGGTCGCTCACCATGCAGACCCTCATGGCCTACCTGCCGTCGCGGGAGCCGAGGCGGTATCTTTACGATCTCGTGCCGGCCTACCCGCAGCGCTCGGGCAAGGGGTTCCGCCCCGGCCTGTGCATCTCCACCTGCGGCGCCTTCGGCGGGGACGCCGAGCTGGCGCTTAACAGCGCCGTGGCCATCGAGATCTTTCACAACGCCTTTCTCATCCACGACGACGTGGAGGACGGCAGCGAGTACCGCAGGGGAAAGACCACCCTGCACGTCGAGCACGGGATTCCCATCGCCGTCAACGTGGGCGACGCCATGAACGTGCTGAGCATGCGGCCGCTCATGGAGAACATCGGCCTGCTGGGGCCGGAGCTGACGTGGATCGTGTTCACGGAGATCGAGCACATGGTCCGCCAGTCCGTAGAGGGGCAGGCCATGGAGCTGGGCTGGGTGCGCGACAACGTCTGCGACCTCGGCGAGGAAGACTACCTCCGGATGACCCTGAAAAAGACCTGCTGGTACACCTGCATCCACCCCTGCCGGATCGGGGCCCTCATCGCCACGGGCGGAACCGTCGACGCGGACCGCTTCAACCGCTTCGGCTACTACATGGGGGCCGCCTTCCAGATTCAGGACGACATCCTGAATCTCACCGGCGACAGGAAGAAATACGGCAAGGAGATCGGCGGCGACATCCGGGAAGGGAAGCGGACCCTCATCCTGATCCACCTGCTGGGCCGATGTACGGAGGGCGAGAAGGAGAAGCTGAGGCGCTTCCTGGCCACACCGCGGCCGCAGAGGCTCGAAAGGGACGTCCGCTGGGTCTACCGGCTCCTGGCCCGGTACGACTGCATCGAATCGGCGCGGCGCAGCGCCTACCAGCTGGCCGGGGCCGCCCTCCGCGAATTCCACGTCGCCTACCGCGGCCTGCCGGACTCCGACGACAAGCGGTTCATCGAGAACATCATCTTCTACATGATCGAGCGGAAGATCTGAGGGCGTCCGGAGCCTTTGCCCGTGAGCGGGCCATGGCCCCTGGCCCCTTCAACGTCAACCGTTGTGCGCAGGCCGATCGATTCGTGCCGGTGCACACGAATGCTCCAGAGGGAAAGGAGGAAAACCGTGAAGGTGAGCGAGTGCAGGGCCGTGGTGACGGGAGGGGCATCAGGTCTCGGCGAGGCCTGCGTCCGGGAACTGACAGACGCCGGGGCGAAGGCGGTGATCTTCGACCTCGACGCGCAGAAGGGCGAAGCTCTTTCAGCCGAACTGGGGCGGCGGGTGATCTTCTGCCGCACCGACGTGACGGGCGACGAGAGCGTTCGGGAGGCGATCGGGAAAACGGTCGAGGCCTTCGGCTCCATCAACATCGTCATCAACTGCGCGGGCATCGGGGTTGCCTGCAAGGCCCTCACGAAGAAGGGACCCATGCCGCTCGCGGAGTTCAACCGAGTCGTGCAGATCAATCTCGTGGGCACCTTCAACGTCATCCGTCTGGCGCTGGAGCAGATGGTGAAGAATGTCCCCAACACCGAGGGCGAGCGTGGCGTCATCATCAACACCGCCTCGGCGGCCGCTTTTGACGGCCAGGTGGGCCAGCCCGCCTACAGCGCATCGAAGGCAGGCGTCGTGGGGATGACCCTGCCCCTGGCCCGGGAGTGCGCCGAGTACGGCATCCGCGTCATGACGATCGCCCCGGGCCTTTTCAACACACCCATGCTGGCGCTTCTGCCAGAGACCGTGCGCGATGCCCTGGGGAAGATGGTGCCTTTCCCGCAGAGGCTGGGCCGGCCCGCGGAGTACGCCCTGCTCGCGCGGCACATCATCGAGAACCCCATGCTCAACGGCGAGGTGATCCGCCTCGACGGCGCCATCCGCATGGCGCCGAAGTGATGGCACTTTATCCGGCTCTATGCCTGGAAAGAAATCCCCAGCGATCCCCCTTTTTCAACGGGGGACCTCTTTCAAAGGGGACCACGTACGACTTCTTCCTTTCAAACAGAAGGGGGCCGGGAAAGGTTAAACGGAAGGCGAATCGTGCCAACGGGAGGGAGCGCAATGCCGGGAAAAGACGACATCGTGATCGTGAGCGCCGTCCGGACGCCCTTCAGCCGCTTCGACACGGCAATGGCCGACATCCCCAGCATTGACCTGGGGGTCATGGTCATGCAGGAGGCCATCAAGCGCGCGGGGGTGAGGGCCGATGAGGTGGACGAGGTAAACTACGGCAGCTGCATCCCAGCCGAGGTGGCCCTGGAGACGGATGTCCCCGCACGGCAGGCGACCTTGCTGGCGGGGTTCCCGGCGGAGAACATCTCCCTGACCCTGGACAGGGCCTGCTGCTCATCCCTGACGACCCTGCGGCTGTGCATGCTCGCCATCCGGGCGGGCGAGGCCGCCGTTGCCCTGTCCGTGGGCTCCGAGAACATGCCCCGCACGCCCCACCTCGCCCCGGGGCTGCGCAAGGGGAAGCGGCTGGGTCACATCCGCCTCGTCGATTGCCTCTTCGAGCTGGGCTACACGGCCAAGGGGTTCAACCCCGTGGCGATCGACGCGGGTGAGATGGCCCTGGAGAACGGGGTGACGCGCGAGATGCAGGATGCCTGGGCCCTGCGCAGCCAGGCGCTCTGCGCGAAGGCCTACAGGGAAGGCAAGTTCCGCCTCGGCGAGGAGCTGATGCCCGTCGTGATCCCCCAGAAGCGGGGCAACCCCATCGTCATCGAGAAGGACGAGTCGCCGAGAGAGACGACGATGGAGGTCCTGGCGAAGCTCAAGACCATTTACGGGAGCCCCACCGTCACAGCGGGAAATGCCCCGCCGATCAGCGCAGGGGCCTCGGCGATCCTCTGCATGAGGCGCGCGGAGGCCGACAGGCGCGGGCTTGCCCCATTGGCCACCGTGCTCTGCGCCGTCGCCTCGGCTGCGGCCCCCCGCGAGATCGCGCAGATCCCGGCCTACACCATCCAGAAGGCCCTGAAGAGGGCCGGCATGACGATCGACCGGATGGACCTCATCGAGATCAACGAAGCCTTCGCGGCGATGCCCCTCGTCTCGACGAAGATCCTGGCCGGCGGCGACGAGGGGAAGTGGAAAGCGCTCCAGGAGAAAACCAACGTCAACGGAGGGGCCATCGCCATCGGCCATCCCGTGGGCGCCAGCGCAGGCCGGATCGCCATGACCCTGGCCTACGAACTTCGCCGCAGGGGAGGGGGCCTCGGAGTGGCTTCCATCTGCGGGGGGCTCGCGCAGGGGGAGGCTGTGATCGTGAAAGCGTGAAGAAGGATGGGCACCCTTTCGCGCGGGCGATTGACAGCCCCGGGGCGATCCACGTAGCATGAACAGCCGGAGAGATCGAGAAAGGGGGCCGCCATGCTGCTCAAGCACTTCTTCACCGGAAAGATCGCCCACAGTTCCTACATCCTCGCAGGCAAGCAGTCCTGCGCGGTGATCGACCCCAGGCGGGACGTGGACCTGTACATCCGCGAGGCCCGCGCGCTGGGCGTCACGATCACCCACATCCTCGAAACCCATCTCCACGCGGATTTCATCTCGGGGCACATGGACCTGGCCCGGCAGACCGGCGCGACGATCTATGCACCGAAATCGGCCCGGTGCGCCTTCGATCACGTCGCCGTGGCCGAGGGGGACACCATCGGGATCGAGGACATGAGTCTCGAGGTCTGGGAGACCCCCGGGCATACCCCCGAGCACGTCAGCTACGTCGTCACGGATCGGTCCCGCGGGGATGCCCCTGTGGGCGTCTTCGTGGGAGACGTGCTCTTCGTGGGGGACGTGGGTCGGCCCGACCTGTTCCCAGGGATCGCGACGGAACTGGCGGGGAAGCTCTATCACAGCCTGCACGACAAGCTGCTCACCCTGCCCGATTTCTGCGAGGTCTACCCCGCGCACGGCGCGGGCTCCCTCTGCGGGCGCTCCATGGGCGCCAAGTGGCTCACCACGATCGGCTACGAGCGGCGTCTCAACCCGGCCCTGCAGATTCGGGACAGGGCCGAGTTCATCCGGTCGCTCACGTCGAACATGCCGCCGGCCCCCGATCACTTCGGCCGATGCAGCGACATCAACCGCCGCGGGCCGGCCCTGCTTGCAGACCTGCCCGTCATGGAGGAGCTGCGGCCCGAGGCGTTCCGGCAGCGGATCGACTCCGGAAAGACAGTCGTCCTCGACGCGCGCGGGTTCGCGGCCTTCGGCGGCATGCACATCCCCGGGGCCTGGAGTATCGACCTCAACGGAAACGTTCCCACCTTTGCCGGCTGGGTGCTGCCCACCGACCGGGACATCCTCCTGGTGGCCGAGGACTACGAGGATGCCGTCGAGGCCCGGACGTGGGCCCGCCGGGTCGGCATGGACCGGATCACGGGCTGCCTTGCGGGCGGCATGCCGGTCTGGGCAGCCGCGGGGCTGCCGACGGAGTCGGTCCCTCTCATATCGACGGCGGAGCTCCACGATCGCATCTGCGCGGGGGCGCCGATGGTGATCCTGGACGTGCGCGGCCGCGGGGAATTCAAGAGCAGCAGCATTCCCGGCGCCGTCAACATCCCCGCCCCCGACCTGCGGACTCGCCACGAGGAGCTCGACCCGGACAAGCTCACCGTCGTCATCTGCAGCACGGGCAACCGATCGAGCCTGGCGGCGAGCATCCTCAAGCAGCACGGGTTCCGCAAGCTCCTCAACGTCGCCGGCGGGATGACGGGATACAGCGCGGCCGGTCACGCCGCGCAGTGCACCGTCTGCGAGAACCCCCACGGGTCGAGGTACTTTGCATCCGCGGCCTGACCGGGCGCGGACGCGCGAAAGCGAAGAAAGGAGACCGTCCCCATGGACTGGCTGACCGCATGGCCCTGGTCTCCCTACGCCGCCGGCGCTGGGATCGGCGTTCTGAGCTGGCTGACTATCCTCTTTTCGGGGCATCCGCTGGGCTGCTCCACCTCCTTTGCGCGGACGGCCGGGATGATCGAGAAGCTCTTCCGCGGCCGCAAGGTGGATGAGAAGCCCTTTTACCGGGAGATCCCGCCCGTCGTAGACTGGCAGTGGATGCTCGTTCTGGGCATGGTCCTCGGCGCTTTCCTTTCGGCCCAGCTCTCCGGCGATTTCCGCTGGCAGTGGATCCCGTCGCGGTGGGAGGAGGCCTTCGGAGACGACCGCCCGACGCGCGTTGCCGTGGCCGTTGCCGGGGGCATCCTGCTCGGCTTCGGGTCTCGCTGGGCCGGCGGATGCACCAGCGGGCACGGGATCAGCGGCACGATGCAGCTCGCTCTGTCGAGCTGGGTGTCGGCCTGCTGCTTCTTCATCGGGGGCATCGCAACGGCCCGGCTGCTCTTCTAGGGGAGGCGAGAGTCGATGGATCGGAAACGACAGCTTGTTCAGGGGCTTCTGTTCGGCGCCGTCTTCGGCTTCCTGCTCCAGAAGGGGGGTGTCACCCGCTACGACGTGATCATCGGCCAGCTCCTGCTCGAGGATTTCACGGTGGTGAAGGTCATGCTCACGGCGGTCCTCACCGGAATGATCGGGGTCCATGCCATGAAACAACTGGGCTGGGTCAGGCTCAGCCCGAAAGCCGGTTCCTGGAGCCAGAATGTCATCGGCGGGCTCATCTTCGGCGCCGGGTTCGCCCTTCTCGGGTATTGCCCGGGGACGATCGCCGGCGCGATCGGCAACCGCTTCCTGGACGCCATGGCAGGCGGACTGACGGGGATCCTCCTCGGCTCCGGGCTCTTCGCCGCCCTGTACCCCCGGCTCCGGGACGGGATCCTCAAGGCGGGGTATTACGGCGACGTCACCCTGTCCCGGCTCCTGAAGGTCGGCGACTGGACCGTCATCGGCCCCCTGGGCGCCCTGCTGATGCTCACGCTTTTCCTGCTGGAGCGGGCGGGGCTTTGACGTCAGGGGGCGGAGCAGCCTGCCCGCGTCGACAGTCCTGAACCCCATGCTCCAGCCCTGCCCGCGCAGGGTCCTGTTCGGCGGGGGTCAGCGGGCGGTAGGGGCGGCTTGACAAATCAGCCGGGATGCGCGATGATGCCTGAACGTCGCGGATTTCCCGTCACGTCTTTTTCTGTCCGAAAGGAGGGGTTCCATGTTCAAGGAGTTCAAGGAATTCGCGATGCGCGGAAACGTGGTGGACATGGCCGTGGGCATCATCATCGGTGCGGCCTTCGGCGCCATCGTCAAGTCCCTCGTCGACGACGTCCTCATGCCGGTCATCGGCCTCCTGCTGGGAAACGTCGATTTCTCCAATTTCTTCCTCGTGCTCAAGGCAGGAAAGGTGCCCGGCCCTTACGCGACGCTGGCGGAGGCCAAGGCCGCCACGGCGGTGACCCTGAACTACGGCCTGTTCGTCAACTCCATCGTGACCTTCCTCATCGTGGCCTTCGCCATCTTCATCCTGATCAAGCAGATCAACCGCCTCAAGAGGGAGGAAGCCCCTGCGGCCCCGACGACGAAGGAGTGTCCCTTCTGCCTCTCGGCGGTTCCCCTGAAGGCGACACGCTGCCCCCAGTGCACCTCGGAGCTCAAGGCCTGAGCGGATTTTTACGGAGAGAAGAGGGAATACGTAAGAAAGGGGCGCCGGTGCGGGCGCCCTTTTTTCGCGGCCTCCGCCGCGAAACGGATGGGGGCGCAGACTTAGCTGCGGTCGGCCGACGGGGCCGGATCGGGGGCGATTTTACGGCGGGCCCAGCCGAGAAAGCGCTCGACGGGCCAGGTGACGGCCGCGACGACGGCGAGAATGAGGCGTTCGGCCATCGTGTATCTCGGGTAGACGGTCTGCATCGGACACTCCTCTGCGGGGAATCCCGTGGTGAATGGATTGCAAATTCGCTGCCACGTGCATGGGGCCGCTCTCGGGAATCCCCTAAAGAAGAATCGGCTTTCTGACGAAATGACTTGAGCGCGGCGGCCGGGCCCTGTCCACTCCTCTGCCATCACGGGGTATCCCCCGGAGGGGGACTTGCCGCGCTGGCAGGAAATCTGCATGGTTCAACCCTGGACGGGGCCTGGCTCCCCGGGCCGATCCCATCGAATGGAGAACGCAAGGCATGCGCGTACTGATCGTGGAAGATGATTTCGTCGGCAGCCGCCTGATGAAGAAGTTCCTCGAGGCGGACTGTTTCTGCCATCTGGCCTTCGACGGCAGGGAGGCCATCGAGGCCTTCGATGCGGCGCTCAGGGAAGGCAAGCCCTATGACCTGCTGTTTCTCGACATCATGATGCCCGAGGTCAACGGCATCGACGTGCTCAAGGCGATCCGGGGACTGGAGGAAGAGCGGGGCATCGCCGCCGACAAGGGCGTCAAGGTGATCATGACGACCGCCATGAACGACGCCGACGTCATCCTGGAATCCTTCAATGCCCGCTGCGACGGCTATATCGTAAAGCCCATCCGCAAGGAGCAGCTCTTCGAGGAGATCCGGAACCTGGGCTTCCTGCCAGAGACCCCGCGCTGAACCCCTGCGGCCCCCGTTTCGCCTCGAGACCCGCCTGGCATTCCTCCTTGACCCCGGGGCGCCCGGACGTTAGAAAGCGGAAGGGCGCGTAACCGATGGCCGCACACGGCAGCCCGCCGGCCCGGGTGCGCGCCCGGAGTGCCACGGGATGAAGACCGGAATCACCCAACTTCCTTTGCACGGCGGAAGGGCCCCTGCATGGCTCTTCGGGCGGATGAAGCTTCTCGCCCGGGAGATCGTCCTCGTCATCCTCCGGGATTTCGGTCCCGGGGAGCTGCTGCGCCGCCTCTCCGACCCGTTCTGGTTCCAGGCCCTGGGCTGCGCCCTCGGCTTCGACTGGCACTCGAGCGGGCTCACCACGACGACCTGCGGGGCCATCAAGGAAGGCATCCGGGGGATGGAGCGCGAGATCGGCTTTTTCGTCTGTGGCGGGAAGGGGCGCGTTTCGCGCGCCACGCCGCTTGAGATCGAGGGGCACGCAAAGCACCTGCGCGCGGACCCCGGGGCCCTCATTTATGCCAGCCGCATGTCGGCCAAGGTGGACAGCGCAGCCGTCCAGGACGGCTACCAGCTTTACCACCACGTGTTTCTCTTCGACCGGGACGGCCGCTGGGCCGTCATCCAGCAGGGCATGAACGACGAGACGAAATACGCCCGGCGATACCACTGGCTGGGCGAGGGCACCGTGGATTTCGTCTGCGATCCGCACCAGGCCGTCTGCTGCGACAGCCGGGGCAAGGCGCTGAATCTCGTGGCCCGGGAGGGAGATGGGAACCGGGCGGCCTCCGCATCGCTGTCCCGG
>JAGPKU010000051.1 GCA_018053845.1 Syntrophobacterales bacterium | reverse complement strand
TCCTACGACGCCGGCTCGATCAACCTGGGCGGCAAGGCCTTCATCAACGACCCGGCCTTCCTCGACGAGGCGGCGAGGATGATGAAGGAGGCCGGCGTGAAGCCCGAGATCGAGATCTTCGATCTGGGCATGATGGTGACGGCCCTGCGGCTCCGGGACGAGGGGAAAATCGACGAGCCGATGCACTTCCAGTTCTGCCTCGGGACCCCCTGGGGGGCGCCGGCCACGGTGAAGTCCTTCCTGCACCTCTACGAGCACATGCCCTCGAATGCCTCCTGGTCCATCTTCGGCGTGGGCCGGGGCTTCCTGCCCATGGCCATGATGGGGCTGATCATGGGCGGGCACATCCGGGTGGGCATGGAGGACAACATCTACGTCAACCCCGGCGTGCTCGCAAAGACGAACGCCGAGCTCGTCGAGCGGGTCATCGGGATCTGCCGCGCCTACGGCCGCGAGGTCGCCACCCCGGCGGAGGCGAGAAAAATATTGGGCTTCACCCAATAGGGCCCAGGGTACAGGGTTCCGGGCACAGGGGGAAAAAGGCACCCCCCGGAAACAAGAGCGGCGGGAATGACTCCCGCCGTTTTTTTGCCTTTCTCCGAACCCGACACCCCAGCCCGCGGCCCGATTTTCGTCATGCCGGTCAAAAACGCCCGGATGCGGGGGGCCCTGTCCGGCAGAGGGTAAGAGGGTGTGAAGGTGAGAAGGTTGGAGAAGCACGAACTATGCGTTTGCCCGCCGACTCATCCAACGTTCTTACCCTCTCACCCTCTTACCTTCCAGGGGGATAGGGATGCGCCCACGGTCATAGGCCTGCTACTGTTTCAGGCCGTACTTCTTCATCTTGTAGCGCAGCATCCTCTCGCTGATCCCCAGGATGCCCGCCGCCCGGGTCTGGTGGTGGTCGGCCTCCTCGAGGGCCTTCAGGATCATCTGCCTCTCCAGCTCCTCGATGGAGTCCTTCAGCCTGCCCTCCCCCGCCGTCTCGGAGGCCCCCGCGAAGCGGTCCCCGAAGGGCAGGTCGGCCACCGTGATGATCGAGTCCCGCGCGATGACCACGGCCCGCTCGAGGATGTTGATGAGTTCGCGCACATTGCCCGGGTAATCGTACTTGATCAGCTGGTCCCGGGCTTCCTGGCTGATGCCCTCGATGTCCTTGGCGTTTTCGGCGGCAAACTTCTTCAGGAAGTGGTCGATGAGGGCGGGGATGTCCTCCTTGCGCTCCTTGAGCGGCGGGATGTACATGTCCACGACGTTGAGCCGGTAGAAGAGGTCCTCGCGGAAGGCGCCTTCCTTGACCCTTGCCTCGAGATCACGGTTCGTGGCGACGATGATCCGGACGTCGGAATGGAGGACCTGGTTGCCGCCCACCCTCTGGAACTCGCGCTCCTGGAGAAACCGCAGGAGCTTGATCTGCACGGCCGGGGTCAGCTCCCCGATCTCGTCGAGGAAGAGCGTCCCCCCGTCGGCTTCCTCGAAGCGTCCGATCCGCCTTGCCGTCGCCCCGGTGAAGGAGCCCTTCTCGTGGCCGAAGAGCTCGCTTTCGAGCAGCGTCTCGGGAAGGGCGCCGCAGTTGACCGCGATCAGCGGCCGTGCGGCCCGGGGGCTCAGGTTGTGGATGAGGCGGGCGAACAGCTCCTTGCCCGTTCCGCTCTCGCCGCGGACGAGAACCGTGGCCCGGCTCGGGGCGATCCGCCCCGCGAGGTTCACGAGGGCTTCCATCCGGGGGCTGCGGTACACGATCTGATCGGCCGTGACCCCCGTCTCCTGGAGGCGCCGGCGCATCAGCTCGTTTTCCCGCAGCAGGATGCGGCGCTCCGAAATCCGGTTGACGTGAATCAGGAGCTCGTCGAGATCGATGGGCTTGGTGACGTAGTCGACGGCCCCCGCCTTCATGGCCTCGACGGCCGTCTCGATCGTGCCGTAGGCCGTCATCATGATGACGTCGAGCTCCGGGTTGAACTTCTTGACCTCCTGCAGGACCTGCAGGCCGTTCATGCCGGGCATCTTGTAGTCCATCAGCAGAAGGTCGAAGTACGACGAGCGGACCTCGGCAAGGGCCCTTTCGCCCGTCTCAGCCTCGGCCACGGTGTGACCTTCCTTGCGCAGGAAGTCGCGGAGCATCTCCCGCTGGATCTGTCCGTCTTCAACGATCAGGATGCTGAGTTTCTTCATGCCTCTCCGTGCAATCCGCCCCTTTCCATGCCGGCGCGCTGCGCCCTGCCGGTCGAATTACCACATTCGGGGGGACTTTGCCACAACCGGCCGTCCCTCAGCGCGCGGGGGGTGCCGCGGAAGCCGGCCGGGTCGGCAGCGTGATCTCGAACGTCGTTCCCCTGCCGACCGCGCTCTGGACGCGGATGGCCCCGCCGTGCCCGCGGATGATTTCATAGGCGATGGGCAGGCCCAGGCCCAGCCCCTTTTCCTTGGTGGTGTAGTCGGGGTCGAAGATCTTCTCGACCTCCTCGGGCGCCAGGCCGGACCCCGTGTCGGAGATCCGGACGACGGCCCGGCCGCCCTGCGGCTTCTCCATCACGATGTCGATGGACCCCGAGCCGTCGATGGACTCGATGGCGTTCTTGACGATGTTGATGAGGGCCTGCTGCAGCTTGTCCACGTCCATGGGGACCATGAGGGCGTCCGGGCCGGGCCGCAGGGTGAGCGCGATCCCGCGCGCCCGGGCCTCCTCGCCCATGAGCCCCGCCAGTTTCTGGACGACCTCGGTGAGCGAATAATCGCGGAGCTCGAGCCGCCTGCTGCGGGAGAAGGTCAGGAAATCCTCGATGATGACGTTCAGGCGGCGGATCTCGTCGCGGATGACCCCCGTGAGCCGGCCGAACTCCTGTCTCTTGTCCTCCTCGCAGGGCAGGTACTCCCGCTGGAGCCGCTGACTCGCCATGCTGATGGCGTTGAGGGGGTTGCGGATCTCGTGGGCCACGCCGGCCGCGAGCTGACCGAGGGAGGAGAGCCGCTCCGACTGCTCGAGGCGCTTGCGCATCTCGTCGAGACGGGCGAGGTGGCGCTTGTGGTTCTGGAATACGAACCACAGGGAGAAGAGGCCCGCCAGGACGATGAAGCCCATGGAGAGGAAAAGGAAATGGCGGTTGTTCTCCAGGATCTGGTCCATGCGGTCCCTCTGGAAGCCGACCCGGACGATCCCGGCGGGCCGCCCGTCAAGGGCGAGCGGTGCCATGACCATGACGTGCTCCCGCTCCCCCAGGGTGACGCCGCGGGCGGTCACGGCAAGCGTCCCGGTCAGAAGATCCTTCTCCTGGGCCGTCATCTCCTGGATCGCCGGCTGCTCGCCCCTGGAGCCCAGCACGGCGCCCCAGCCGTCGAGGACGGTGACGAAGACGACCCCCGGCGTCTGCGCCGCCTCGTCGACGGCCCGCTGCATCGCGATCCGCATGCCCCACCACTGCAGGGCATCCTCGTCGAGGGCGATGATCACCGTCCCGTTGCCGCCGCTGCGCCGCAGGGCCACGACGCCGCTGCGGCCCGCCTTTTCGGAGCGGCCGAACAGGTCGATCACGAGATCCTTTTTCTTCCGCACGGCGGGCTCGGCACGCGCGAGGATCTGCCTCGGGAGAGGCCGGCTCTGAAAGAGCACGCGGCCCGAGTCATCGACGACGGCAAGCAGCCAGAGCCCCTCTTTCTCCATCACGCCCTTGGCTTCTTCCGGGGAGATGGCCCCGGAGGGCCATCGGGTGTCGATCGAGCGGATCACGTTGACCAGGGCCCGGATCAGCGACTCCTGGGTCAGGAAGGTCTCGTCGGTCAGCGGGATGAGCGTCTCGCCGGCCGCCTCGCCCCGGAGCATCTGCATGATGCTCGTGTAGCCGACCAGGGCCTCCCGCTCGATCTTTTCCGCCACGTCGAGGCCCCTGACTTCCATGAAGTTGACGAGGGAACGGTCGAGCCGGTTGAGGTCCATGAGGCCCATGACCAGGATGAGGATCACGAAAATCGTGCAGGAGATGATCAGGGTGATGGGGCGCAGGAGGATCTGGCTGGCTGAAGGGATTTGATTCATCCGGCTATCCGATGGAAAAAGGGGTTCTCGGGCCCGCTCATCGGACGGGCTTCTTCGTCGCCGGCTGCTGGTCCATGGCGGAATACCAGCGCCGGAACTGCTCGGGGGTCAGGATCTTTCTCATCTCGATCTCGAAGTCGATCCTCTCGCGGATCAGCTGGGTGTCGATGGCCTCGATCTCCTTTCCCTTGGCCCGGATGCTTTCCTCGGAGGCGGAAGGATCGCGCAGGAGGTCGCGGTACTGAATGCTCTTGCCGATGATCTCGCTGCGCAGCCTCAGGATCCGGTTCGAATAGAGCGTCCGGATCCGTTTCATTTCCCTGTCCTGCGCTTCCGTCAGCCTCAGCTCCTTCACGAGGGACACTTCGCGCCCCGCCGCGTTCGAGGAGTCCGGCCGGCTGTCGCGGCCGACGACCTGGGCCTGGCTTTCCGGGACGAGGCAGATCAACAGGATCAGAACAGGAAGAATGCCCCTCAGCTTCATGGTCGACTCCTCTTCGGCAGCCTTTACGGACCGGCGCCTGCCTTTACCTGTCCCGCCGGGATTTCCCGGCAAAAGATGAACCAGTGAACCCCATCACGAAATAAATGTCAAGCATTGCTCCCAGGGCGATCGCCGCCGACCTTTTCGACATTAATGTCGAAGCCGTCGAGAGAGGGGGATTGCATAAGTGCTCGGAAACAATGACATTTACAGAATGCCCTTCCGCGGCCGACATTTCTTGCCTCGCCGCCCTGCCCGGAACGACGGCCGAGAAAAGAGAATGAAAGGGAAAATCCATTAATATCAAGTTCTTGCAAAATTACCCTTCCCGTGGCACGCTACCTGCAAAATCAAAGGGCAAAGCTTAACTGCAAATGAGGTGCCCAACTACAGCGAGGAGGGCCTTCATTCAAGAGCAGCAGCCGATTAAGAGTTTCGCAGAAACGGTTCAAATCGCTTAAAGATTCTCCTCCTTCACATAAGCGATAAACTCCGAAGGGGAGGTCGAAAGACCTCCCCGCCCCCCCTATTTTTTCCAGCCCCCACCCAATTCATACATGCAGTTGATGCGGTTCACCCTTGCATGCCGGCGTCCCTCTTATAAACGCGGCTTGCACATGACCTTCTCGCGGCTGTCCGCCGCGCGGCAAGAAAACCCATGCCTGCGCCTTGACAGACGCACGCGCCGTTGACAGAAAAAAAAGTGGCCTTGCAGAGAAAAGACGTCTATAATCGCCGCAAATTCAAGGAAAGGGGAAAGACATGAGCAGCTACCAGGGAAGCGACATCTTCCAATTCGCCATCCGCATGGAGGAAAACGGCGAAAAGTTTTATAATTACGCAGCGTCCTTGACCAAGGACGCAAAGGTCTACGGGATATTCACCAAGCTGGCCTCCGAGGAGGTGAAGCACAGGAAGCTTTTTGCCGACATGTTCTCCAAGATCGACACGATCATGCCGAAGGAGAGCTACCCCGGCGAGTACATGGCCTACCTGCAGGCCAGCATCGACGGGAAGGTCTTCTCGATGTCCGCGGCCAAGGAGCTGGCTGACGTCAAAGACGTGATCGCGGCCCTGGACTACGCCATCGGCCGGGAACTCGATTCGGTTCTCTACTACTCGGAAATGAAGAAATACGTCACGGACTCGGCCCAGGGCCTCCTCGAGCAGGTCATCGACGAGGAGCGCAAGCACGTCGTGATCCTTTCGGAGATCAAGAAGAACCTCTAAGGGCCCCGCCGGAGGGCCTCTGAAGGGGCTCGACGCCGGCCGGGTTCCCCGTCGGCGGCTGCCCGGATTCAAGGGATCGCAGAGACGGGACGATAGGGTTACTGGGGGCCCGCTCCCCTGAAAAGCCCCGGGAAGCGGCCCATCCCGGGAGGTCCCGGGCCGCAGGGATAAAAGATGAAAAAGTTCAGCGGCGTCATCGCCGCAGCCGTCCGCGAGGGCGTTTCGGACATTCACATCACGGGCGCGCACCCGGTGGTGTTCCGGAAGAACGGCCAGATCCAGCAGGACCGTTCCATCAAATGGACCCACGCCGAGGTGGACGCGCTTGTCCGCAAGCTGCTGACGCCCCGGCAGATGCAGATCCTGCGCAAGGAGTGGTCCGTCGATCTCGCGGTGACGATCCAGCACGTGCGGCTGCGGCTCAACGTCTTCAGCGCAACCCGCGGGCTGAGCCTCGCCATCCGCCTGCTTCCGGGTGTCATCCCCACGATCCAGCGCCTCAACCTCCACCCCTCGCTGCAGCAGATCGCGGAGCTGCGCTCCGGCCTCGTGCTGATCTGCGGGGCCACGGGCACCGGCAAGTCCACGACGATCGCCGCCATCATCGACGAGATCAACCGCAACCGGGCCGCCCATATCGTCACCCTCGAGGACCCCATCGAGTACCGGTTCACCTCGAAGCAATCCTTCGTCGAGCAGCGGGAACTGGGCACGCACATGCCCTCCTTCGAAAAGGGGCTCATCGACGTCCTGCGGGAGGACCCGGACGTGATCGTCGTCGGGGAACTGCGGGAGCCGGAGGTCATACGCCTCACCCTCAACGCCGCCGAGTCGGGGCATCTCGTGATCGCCTCGCTGCACGCCACCAACGCGGAAGACGCCCTGTACCGGATGTTCAACTCCTTCCCCCTCGAGGCCCAGGAGGAGATCCGTTTCCAGGTTGCATCGACGCTGGCCTGGATCGTCGTCCAGCAGCTCATCTTCCACGAGCGGCAGGGGTTCCGGGTTCCCCTGCTGTCCATCCTGCGCGGCAACAACACGGTCCGGGGCATGATCCGGGAGAACAAGCTGCCGCAGATCGAGAGCGCCATCCAGACCGGCAAGGCCGACGGCATGTTCTCGATGGAGCGATACCTCAAGGACTACCTGAGCACGAAGGATTCCTTCTATCCCCCGGCCGAGAATTTCAAGCCCTCCGAGGAGATGTCCCGGGAGGTGATCTACCACTCCCCGCTGCTCGAGGCGGAACCCGAACCGGCCGCGCCGAAACCGAAGAAGCTCCCCGCCGAGGACAAGTCCGTCATATTTCTCCACCCCGACGAAGGCGCGGACAAACACTTCATGATCGACGAGAAGGCGACCGTCGACGAACTGATCGCCCAGATACGCGACTCGGGCAAGTTCAAGGAGTGAATCTACAATATTTGATGCATCCGTTGCACCCGCCGAGGGCCTGCCGATTTTTTGACCTGCCGCCGATTTTCTGCGTGCGTAATGAAATCCGCAACCTATCGATTTAACTCACTTTATATTTTACATCCCCGCCGGATGCATGGCATGCTTCGTGCTAATTATACCTCCGCCGGAACCATGCGCTGTTGATCCTTTTTCCAGACGTTCATCTTCCAGCGGATTCCACATCGCTGATTCCACACGGATCCGGGGGGGAAAAAAAGGATGAATAAGTTCAGCAAGGTCATTGTGACAGCCGTCCAGGAAGGCTGTTCCGATGTGCACATCACCGGTGGGCATCCGGTCGTCTACCGCAAGAACGGCCAGATCCACTTCGACACGTCGGGCCGCTGGACCCACGGCGAGATCGACGGGATCGTCAAGAAGATCCTCACGGTCAGGCAGCTGCAGACCCTCAGGGGCCGCTGGTCCGTCGACATGGCCATGACGATCCGCAACATCCGGATCCGGGTCAACGTGTTCAACACGACGCGCGGTCTCAGCATCGCCATCCGGCTGCTCCCGGGCACCGTGCCGACCATCGAAAAGCTCAACCTCCACCCCTCCCTGAAGCAGATCGCGGAGCTGCGCGCCGGGCTCGTGCTCATCTGCGGGGCCACCGGGTCGGGCAAATCGACGACGATCGCCGCCCTGGTCGACGAGATCAACCGCAGCCGGGCCGCGCACATCGTGACCCTGGAGGACCCCGTCGAGTACCGTTACGTCTCGAGAAAGTCCTTCATCGAGCAGCGGGAGATGGGCACCCACATGCCGTCCTTCGAGCAGGGCCTCGTCGACGTGCTGCGCGAGGACCCCGACGTGATCGTCGTGGGGGAGCTGAGGGAACCGGAAGTCATGCGGCTGACCCTCAACGCCGCCGAGTCGGGACACCTGGTCATCGCGACCCTCCACGCCACCCACGCCGAGGATGCCCTGTACAGGCTGTGCAACTCCTTTCCCCTGGAGGCCCAGGAGGAGATCCGCCACCAGGTCGCATCCACGCTGCAGTGGCTCGTGGTGCAGCATCTCGTCATCAAGGAGGATGTCGGGTTCCGCGTGCCCGTCCTTTCGATCCTCCGCGGCAACCAGTCCGTGAAGGGGATCCTGCGGGAGAACAAGTTCCCCCAGATCGAGAGCGTCATCCAGATGGGCAAGAACGACGGCATGTTCACGACCGAGCGCTACGTCCGGGAGTACCTGGCCAAGGTCGCCACCTTCGCATCCCCCCAGGACATCTTCAAGCCCTCGGCCGAATCCTCCCAGGAAGAGGTCTACCACTCGCCCCTCGTCGAAGGCGAACCCGCGGCGCCGCGCCCGGTCGCCCCGCCCCGCAAGGCCGAACAGGCCCGCGGAGCAGCCGCTTACGGATCCCAGGCCTACCTGGATTTCAGCGCAGGGATCGGGCATGATTTCCAGAACGGGATCGGCCCCGAGTCGACCCGCGGGCAGTCCCCGCCGGCATCACGGGCCGGGGGCAACGGGGAGAGGTCCTCTTCGGCCATCTCCCGGGACGGGGCCTTCGATCACCTCTACAGCCAGTCCATCGACGAGGGCGAAAAGGGCGGCTCCCACCTGATCATCGACGAGAAGGCCTCCATCGACGAGCTGATCGCGCAGATCAGCAACTTCGGGCGGCCCAAGGCATAAAGAGGGTCGATTCAGACTGTCCGGTCCCCGGTCTGTCCAGTCTCTTTCGTTTCTTTCGTTGTTGCGTTTCTTTCGTTTGTTTCGTTTTGCCTTCTGCCGCGGTTCCCTCTTTTTTTTCTTCCTCCACTTCTCTCACTTCTTTCACGGCCGCCGCTCCTGACGCAGAAAACCCGGCCGGGGCCGGGTTTTCGTACACGTCGGTCGTCCAAACGCTATTGCTGGATGGGCAGGAGGAAGCCCTGGCGCGTGATCCCGTAGCCGGGGCCGAACTGCAGGGCGAAGTCATCGAACTCGGTCCAGTAGGCGTCATTCCCATAGGCGTGCAAGCCGACTTCGGATCGACCCGCGGGGAAAATGGTGCCGCTCTGAGGGCTGTAGAACAGGGTCCCGTCGGGGCTTGCAAAGCGCAGGACGTCGCCTGCAGACCCCGTGTTGTCCTTCGAGTAGAAGCCCGTCAGGCAGTAAGGGCCTGTCCGGTCCACGCCGTTGACCTTGCAGCTCAGCGAAGAGTTCACGTAGTCGCTGAACCGCAGGAGGGTGAAGTTGTCCGTGTTGATCACCGTTTCCTGCGGGTTGTCCGGGGGCCAGAGGACCGAGTTCCGGAATACGGGCCCCCGGAAGTTGTTGAAGGGGTTGACGTCCGCTGGGGCATTGCCCCCCGGGTCCCCCACGTAGAACATGAGCCAGTTGTCCCGCCGGCGGAAGACCTCGTCGCTCGCGCCGCCGGGCACGCCCACGGTGCCTGCATCGGTCCCGCCGGGATGCTCGCCGACGAAAATCTTGTAGCCCAGCAGGAAAGGCGCCGTGGCCGGGTTCGAGAGGGAGTTGCCCGCAATCCGCTCCAGCAGGAGCACCCCCTGCTCCGAGCCGGAAGACCAGGTGCGGTTGCCCGACTTCGCCGCCCGGTAGACGGGGCTGCGCATCACCCGGTAGATCGCCGTGACCGTTCCGCCGGGCAGGTTGTTCAAGGTCTGGTACACGGTCTCGCCGCTCAGGATCTCGCGGCCCGCGCCGCCGCCGCCGCTCACGAAGGAGACGGAGGGCGCCTCGATGATGCGGGCCGCGAAAGTCGCAAATGTCTTCAGGTATAGTGAACTGATCAGCCCAAGGTACTCGTTGCCCGACGTCAGCACCTGGTGGGCCAGTTTCGTGAACGAGGCATCCTGGACGATAAGGGTCGTCGTTCCCGAACCGGGGCCCGTGATGTCCTGAAGCCCGGCCCAGTAGGGAGGGTTTTGATTCAGTGCGGCCGTTAAGGTGTCGAAGAGGTACAGGTACGTCGCCCCGGAGACGACCTTTCGGATGTAGTAATCCCGGCCCGCCGTGACCCCCACGGGAAGGGCGCCGCCCGTGTTGACAAACCTCACGCGGTCCCCGTTACGCCAGAATGTCTGGTTCGTGACGAGGGCAAACGTCCCCGTGCCCGTCGGCGGCGGGTCGTCGTATTTTGTCGGGCTGACGGAGTGGACGCTCAGTTCGAGCCCCGGATTGACTTCCTTCTTGGAGTACTCCTTCGTCCAGGCAAGCAGGATGGGAGTGTAGTTCACATACCCCGGGATGTTCGCAAGGAAGCCGAAGGGGATGCCGTCGTTGTCGCAGCCGTAGGCGTCAAACCCCGGCACTCCCCTTGCGAAGGTAAAGCCCATGGCATTCCCCGCCTCGTCGAGACGGAAGGTGAGCCCTATGGCGTAACGGGTCGACGGGTTGGGCAGCGTGTAGAAGGTCTTCATCTCCAGGTCGTAGCTCAGGTAGTTGCCGGCGCGGAGCCATTCCTGCTGGACGGGAAGTGCCGCAGCGGACCAGTTGAGTCCGACCTGGAACTCCCGGAATCGCAGGCAGCTGTCCGTGGGGGTCGCGTTGGTGGCCTGGGTGCTCTCCACCCTCATCGTCGTGCCGTAGCTCGTCCCGGCCGTCAGGGTGCCGATGCGGCCGATGTGGTCCCCCGCCTGCCACTTCGAGAAATCGAGCATTTTGTCGTGGAACTGGCTCTTGGGCTCGGGCTGGAGCTTCGCGTAGCCGATGGGCGCGTAGTAGGTCACTTTCCGGCTGACCGCCGAGGTCCCGGAACCGATTGTGCCCGTCGATTCGAGACGGACGAACTTCGTCAGCTCCACGAAGTTCTGGTAGGGGGCACCGGTGCCCGGGTCGACCATCGGCCCTGTCGGGAGGCTGCCCCCGTTGGGGTCGCTGATGCCTTTCAGGCGGCTGTTCGCAATGTCCCGGTGCCGGTAGGCGAGGACCCTCGGGTTGGTCTCGCCCTGGAACTTGACCGTGAAGATCCCGTTTTTCTCCGGGAAGGCCCGGGCCCCCGTGCCGGACACAAACGCCAGATCGTAGCTGCCGTCGCTGTTGGGGCCGATGAGACGCAGGCTGTTCACGTTCCGGTCGGGAATGCAGACGGGAGTGATCGCCGAGCCCGCCCCGTAGGCGGAATCCCAGCTCAGGATGTTTCCGCCTGCATCGATCTGGTAGAAGCGGATCGTGTTGGGTTCCAGGGTGCTCACGCCGGATATGCGGTTGTACGTGACCACGTTGTCGGGTCTCTGAACCTTCACCCAGCTGCCCCAGTTGAAATCGATCCCGGGGATGGGCAGACCGCCGAAGACCTTGGTCGTGAGCTCGTTGCCGCTCGGTGCCTGCGTGGACTTGTAATAGTAAGGGTACACGTCGAGGCGGAACGCGCCGTCGCCGGAGAGAGTAAAGGTCTTGCCATGCAGTTCATTCTCCAGGAGGCTTTCACGCGCCGCCTCGTTGGCCGTCTCATTGCCCAGATCCACGGCGATGTAGCGGCTTGCGGCATAGCGGAACCCGGATTCCGCGAGGTAGTAGGCCTTCATGGCGTTGTTGCCGGCCACCTGGCTCAGGACCGACGTGCCGAACATGCCGATCATCAGGGCGCCGAGGGCCGAGAAGACAACCAGGGCCGCGATGAGGGTCACCAGGATGGCCCCGCGCTCACCCTGCAGGCGGGCTCTCCAGCGCGGGGATTGCCGCCTCAGTGCCCTGACGGCCAGGCGGGCCAATACCCAGGACAACAAGAGGACAACGGGGATCAGGACCGGCCGGGTCAGGGCCAGAAAGGCGAATCCCGCCAAGGGCGTGATCAGCAGCCTGACGAACAGGCAGGCGACCGGTCTGTCCTCGATGGCCGAGGCAAGCGACGGCCCCGCTTCGTAGTAGAACCGGACGAGGGCCTCCCCGGCCTCCGTCGGGAGCAGGAACCGGTCCCTGAACTGCCTCAGCGTCTCCACGACCGGGTGATTCGCATCGCCATAGGCGGCTGTGGTCACGAAGCACTGCTTGCCGCTGTACTCCGGGGGCGGGTTTGCGGCCGTGGGCAGGGCGGCGCCGCCGCTGTTGTTGTTGTTGCGCGGCGAAACGGTCATGTGAAACGGAACCTTACCCCCCGTGTCGGGGCGTGCCAGGTCCATCTGAATGTTCACCACGAAGAGGTTCGTGATGTCCTGTCCCACGCTCCAGAGGCTTGTTGTTCCGTCCGGAGGATTCGGGTTGTACAGGATGGAGAAGCCCGGTTTTCCGGTGACAGGGTCATCAACAATCCCGTCGACGAGGATGTCGCCTCCGGAAACCGGACAGGTATTGCTGCCATAATTAATAAAAAGACGGAGGGTGTTGCCCAGTCTTGCTATGGCACGCTTGCCATAAGGGCTTTCGTAAACCATACACGTAGCGTCTGATGCTCGGACGTCGGAGAGCTCGATGATCTCGCGGCTCAGCCGGTTCAGGGCCAGCTGCGCCTTCTGGGTGATGGCGTTGTTCTCCCTGGCGAAGAGATAGCTCTTCGTCGCCGTGATGACCGATATGCCGGCGATCGACGCGATCAGCCCCACGAGGACGAGGGAAACCATGATCTCGATGAGGGTGAAGCCTGCCTTTCTCTTCATGCTCTGCGTCCCTCGCTTCGCTATCGGGTGAACAGGGCGGTCACTGTTTGATCGCCCCGGCGGATCGTGACCTTGAGGATCCGCTGGTTGGCCGGGTCCGTCTCCGGCTGCTCCGAGCCCGAGACGAACTTGATGTAATCGTTGTAGAGGATCTGGTAGGAGCCGTAATACGGGTAGCCCTCGTAGCCTACGGGCTTGGGCAGGGTGTTGCCGTAGTCGACGTAGTCCTTGAAGATGGTCAGAAAATTCGACTGCGTCGAGGCAAGCCGCTTGTAGTCCGCGCTCATGTACTCCATGATGTGGGCGGCGCCGGAGAGGTTCTGCACCCGGTAAACCGGATCGGCACTGTGGATGACGTTGGTGCTGACGAACTGGGCGAAAAACGCCCCCATGATGGCGGCGATCACGATCGTGACGATGACCTCCAGCAGGGTGAACCCGCCGCGTCCGAGGCCCGGCCCGGGTCTGTCGGGCTGTCTTGTCTTTCTCTCCATGTCTCCAGCACCTCCTCGGATCAGGGGATGAAGCCCGTGTTTCTTGTAACGGTAATGCCGCCGGCGGTCGTGGACAGCGTGATCGTCGCCGTGCCCGGGCTGCCGAAGGAATCGAAGGCGATCTTGTTCCCCGGGGGCAGGGATACCTGGATCGCCTTGAGTTCCATGACCCCGTCCGCCGATTCCACACCAGGAAGGCGGATGACTGTATTTTCCTCGGTGCCCTTGAAAAGCCAGTAACGCGTCGACGAACCGAACTTGATCCCCCAGTTGCTGTCCGTGTTCATGGCCCTCGACTGGGCGTAGCGCAGGTGGTTCTTGACGAGCTCCAGCTCGGCGGCCTGGGTGGGGACGTCGTCGGAAAACAGTCTCGTGGCGGCAAAATAGGAGATGATGCCCAGGATCAGCAGCACCATGACGATCTCGAACAGGGTGAACCCGCCCTGCCCGCCGAACCATCCTTTCCGAATCATTCTACGCATAACGCTTTCCGTAGTTCTGCAGAGTGCGAATCAGGAAAAAGCCCGTCGGCAGCCCGACGAGGGCCGAGAGCAGAGACACGTAGGCCGAAACGGGGACGCTCCACTCCAGGGACACGACGACCCCGTTGAACAGGGCAACCCCGAGATAGACAAGGGCCCCGATCCGAGCCGTGCGAAGGGCCAGCTTCCCGTCTTTCAGGAGGTAGAGGCCGATGGCAGCCATGCACCCGGCCGTGGCAAGCGCGATCGGCGGCTGCCAGCGGACCCAGCCCGGGGCGGCGGGAAACGCGCCCAGAACGTGCAGGCCGACCCACAGGACCAGGCCGAGAACGGCATAGAAGATGCCGACCATGATGAAGTAGAAGGAGCACTCCTGCCCGGACACGGGGGCACGCAGCGCCCGGATCGGGTCGAAACTCACCGTGCGGGGCTTCAGCAGCGCCTCGCCGAGCACCTTCCACGGGGAAGGCCGATGGGCCCGAATACGCGCCATGGCACGCTCCGCCACACCTGCCGGCGGCTCGGGTGCGGGCTCTTCGCGCATCATCCGGGCGATTGCGTCGAGCTCCTTCCAGCGGGGATCAAGCCCGCCGACTTCCCGGTCAAGCCCTTTTCCGCCCAGCACCCCGATGATTTTTTCCAGTTCACGATCCTTCACAGGATCCACCCCTTCTGATCTTCGCGCCGTCTCGCCCTCACGATTCGTCATCGCCGAACCCGTCTTCTTCCATCATCGCCCGGATCTTCTCCAGGCCCCGGTAGGCCTTCATCTTGACGCTGCCCGATGAATCGCCCGTCAGGCCCGCGATGTCCTCGAAACTCATCCCCTCGTAGAACCGCAGGACCAGGGTCTCGCGGACCGCGGGAGAGAGCCTCATCAGGTAACCCTGGATCCGCCGGCTGCGCTCCCGGCCCATGGCCGCTTCGGCCGGGCTACAGCCGGAATCCGCCGCATCCGGCCCTCCCGTACCTGATCCCTCCCCGGCAGCGGCCCTCGCCTTCCGGAGGTGGTTCCGGATCACGTTGAGGCCGATGGTATAGAGCCAGGGAAAGAATTTCTGCCCCGTCCTGAAGCGCCCCAGGGACAGGAACGCCCGCAAGAAGATTTCCTGTGTCAGGTCGTCGGCATCCCGGTCGCTTCCCGTCATCCGGAAGGCCAGGCGGAAGACCGGTCCCTTGTAGGCATTGACCAGCTCGGCAAAGGCCTCTCGGTCTCCCCCGAGGACCCGGCCGATGATCTCCCCTTCGTCGATCTGCTTCATATACAAATCGGACCGGCAAAAAGTCACACCCTACTATGCATCTTCCGTGACAAAAACGGGTGCACCCCGTTCTTATTAGACGATAATCGGAGGAGAAGAAAGCTTTTTATGTCGCGACGTTTCCCGGCTTTTCTGCATAGGGGACCCCCCGGACGCCGGGTAGAGGGGGTGAATCGCATTTTTTCGCTTTTTATCGCCTCAAGCCTCATGCCTGATGCCTTTCGCCCGGTTTTGTGGCATATTAGTTGAATAACAATCAGGATCGGCCGGCGAAAATCGAGCCATCGAGGGCGATGTGCCGGCACGTCCCGCAAGGATGGAAACCGGGCCGTTGACCAGAGCGCCAGGATCACCCGTCGAAATCAGCATCGTGCTCCCCGCCTTCCAGGAAGAAGAGGGGATTTCGCCCCTGCTCGACCGCATCGGCGCGGCCATGGAACCGCTGGGCCGCCCCTGGGAGGTCATCGTCGTGGACGACGGCTCCACTGATCGGACCGCCCAGAGGGCGCGGGACAAGGGGGCCAGGGTCGTCTCGCACCCCTACAACATCGGAAACGGCGCGGCCGTGAAAACCGGCATCCGCGAGGCACGGGGCCGCGTGATTGTCATGATGGACGCCGACGGCCAGCACGACCCCGCGGACATCCCCCGGCTGCTCGAACACGTGGGGACTCACGACATGGTCGTGGGGGCCCGCACGAAGGAATCACAGACCAGCCTTCACAGGGACCTGGCCAACAAGGTCTACAACGCCTTTGCCTCCTACGTCTGCAACCGCAGGATCGAGGACCTGACCTCGGGCTTTCGAGCGGTCAAGGCACATGCCGTACGGGCCTTTCTCTACCTGCTGCCGAACACCTATTCCTACCCGACGACGCTGACCCTTGCCGTGGTCCGCTCGGGCCGGAGCCTCAAGTACGTCCCCGTGACGACGGCGCGCCGCGTGGGCCGGAGCAAGATCAAGCTGCTGCGGGACGGGGTGCGCTTCTTCATGATCATCCTGAAGATCGCGACCCTATTCTCGCCCATGAAGGTGTTCCTGCCGGTGAGCGCCCTGATGTT
>JAGPKU010000050.1 GCA_018053845.1 Syntrophobacterales bacterium | reverse complement strand
TAAATACGGGGTCAGGCCTGATTATTGACATTTGCCATGGAGATCATGAGACAGGGGAGCGGGGGCTTGCATATTGACATCCGCCCCCCGATTCCGCCGAGATGAAAAAAAGCAGAGCCGACGCCGGCCCTGCCTTTGCTGTATGATGAACTTTTGTCGTTGCCTTCTTGAATCTTTCACCCCGGCCTTGCTACTGCACGGTGATGCTCTGGGTGGCCGTCGTCCCCTTGCTGTCCTTGACGGTGATGGTCGCCGTCCCCTTCGCCTTCGGGGTCATCTGGAACTGCGTGGCGTTGACCTGGGTCAGGGTGAGCTGGTTGCCGGACACGGTTGCCGTGTAAGGCGCCACGCCGCCCTGGACCGACAGGACGCGGATGGCGGTCGTGCCCGTCGCGCCGAGCTGCAGCGTCTTGGACGACACGAAGAGCTTCAGCGGCGATACCGGAACGGTCACGGAAACGGTGTGCTGCTTGGTCGTGCCCTTGGCGTCCTTGACCGTGATGACCGCGGTGCCTGCCGACTTTGCGGTCAGCGTGTATTTCTTGTCGTCGACCTTGGTGACCGCAAGCTCGCTGCCCGACAGCGTGACCGTGAAGGGAGCCGCGCCGCCTACCAGCGAGAGCGTGCCCGTCGAGCCCACCGTCAGCGTCGAAGGTGCGGCGAGCGTCAGCGTGGGAAGACTCCGGACGATCAGTGACAGCTCTCGTGTCGCTCCGCCGCTGTCCTTGGCAATGATGCCGACAGCACCGGCCTGGCGGCCCGTAACGCTGTAGTGCCCGTTTGACTGCTGCTGGATGGTCACGGCGGCGGGATTGCTCGCGGTCACCGTATAGGGGGGCTTGCCGCCCGAGACGGTCAGCGGGGTCGTCTGCCCCACATCGAGGGCCCTGGGCTCGGCGGTCAGCTGGGGAAACGACAGGGTGACCCACTCCTTGATCGTGACGATTTTGCTCGCCGTCTGTCCCGCGCCGTCCCTGACCGAAACACTCCCCTGCCCGGTCGATTTGGCCGTGAGCGTGTAGACAGTCCGCCCGTACGTGTCGCTGCCCTTGAGAGCCGCCGCGAGGTGCGGGCTGGTCGAAACCGTATAGGGCGGGTTGCCGCTGCTGATGACGAGTTCGCCTTTGCCTCCCGCCAGAATCGAGGCATCGGCGGAAACGCTCAGGGGCTTCGTCGTGCCCACATGCACCGTGCCCTGCACTTTAGCGCCCGCCGCGTCGGTGACGGTGATCTGCGTCGAACCGGGAGCCACCCCCCAAACAAAATAAAGGTTCGTCCCGGCCTCGACGCGGGCAATCCCGGGGTTGGCCGAAACGACCGTGTAGGGCGCCTTGCCGCCCGAAATACCGAAGCTTCGTCCCTGGCCGACCGCCACGGGATTCGATGCGCCGGGCAGCGCGCCGAGAGCAAGCGGCTGCGCACCGGGCTCATAGACCACGATCTCGCGGACCAGGGTGTTGCCCTTCGTGTCCTTGACCGTGAGAACTGTCGTGCCCACCGCCCGGGGGATCACGTTGAAGGAGACCTGCGCCCCCGGGTAGGAGGGCTCGATGGAGACGATGGGCTTCGTCAGGCTGAAGGAGTAGGGCCTCGTGCCGCCGTTGATGTTCAGCGGGTAGGACCTCTCCTTGATGCTCAGGCGGGTCGAGTAGGAGAAAAACGACCTGCCGTCGCCGGCCACGACGCGGAGCTCCTCGGCGGCAACGGCAGGGGACAAGAACGCCGCACCGGACAGGGCCAGCAAGAAGACCACAAGAAAGACGGCACACAAAATCAACACCCGTCGAGACGAACAACGGATCATGGGTTCTCTCCCTTCGATGATTGGCTCGAAATTCAAATCCCCCTTTGAAAAAGGGGTAGATTCCCAGGGGGTACAGCAGACATCACTTCGGCGCCTTGCGGACCAAATCAAAGCTCAGCGGTTTCGATTCGCCCTGGCGCTCCACCTCGAGGGTCACCGGGGTGCCCGCCTTCCCGCGGACCAGCTTCGCGATCTGCGCGCCGTTCATCCCGCTGACGTCCTTCCCGTTTACCTTCAGAAGGCGATCGCCGCCCTTGATTCCCGCCGTCGCCGCGGGCATGCCCTCGACAACGCTGTCCACCAGCCGCGGATCCTTTTCCGCCAGTTTGATCCCGACGAGACCCACGTTCTTGTCATCGAAGAACTCCAGGAAATCGGGGACGGACGCGCCTTTCACCTTGCCGGGTTTGAAGAGCACGATCTCCTCGGGCATCTCGCCGGTCTTGGTCACGCCGGTGCAGGTCTCCAGCCCGAAGAAAACGCCGACGTATTCGGCGTTGTAGCGCGAGCGCACATATTTCAGGGCGATCGTCGACCCGTCATCCCCCACCGTCGCGGTGAATTCGGATTGGTCGCCTGGAATCGTGCACCCCGATTCGTCTTCCTTGTAGGGGGCCCGCCGCCACATGCCCTTGATGGCACCGTCCGTCATCACCCCCGTGAAGACCTCCTCGCTCTGCCCTTTCCCTATGAAATCGAGCGTCCCGAAGGCACCGCTGAACTTGACGTCCACGCCCGTGACGGGCCCGCGCCACCGGGCCGAGAAATCCGCCCCCGATACCGTCACGGTGAAGGTCCCCCGGGCGCTGTCGTAGCTCCCTCCGAGTTCAACGACCTTCTCCTGCTGCTCGGCGCGGTACTCCAGTTTGTAGAGCTCGTCGCGCACCTTCCCCGCATCCGGGCTGTCGGGGGATAGTTCCAGGTAGCGCCTGTAGCTCGCCATGGCGCCGCGGTAATCGCCCGCCTTCGTCTGCGCGGACCCCAGGTAAGCATAGATGTCAGGCCAGTTCGGGGCCAATTTCGCCGCCTGCTCGTACTCCCGGGCGGCCCGCTCGAAGTCCTTCGGCGCCTTGGCCATTTCCTCGGCGGCCATCCCGCGCATCAGGTAGCGCCGGGCCGCCTCGGGAACGGCTTGGCCGAAACAGACGGTGAATCCTGCGACAAGAATCGCCGCAATCGTCAGGCAGCAGACAAACCGTCGAACCATGTGAGTCATTCCTCCCTATCCATGCATTATCGGCGCGGGATTGATCACCGCTTATTGTCATCCTGCGCCCCGGGCGGCATCATCCCGGCGGCTCGAGAAAAGGTGCACGATTCATGCCTTTCCGAGGGCATCGGAAGCCTGCCGGCTGACGGGCCGGCGGCAGACCCGAGAAAGGCAGGACCGACCATGGCCCTGCCTTCGGAAACTCCGCCCCGGTGTCGCCGCGACTCCCGAAGCGCTTGCCTGCATCGGTTGCCTCAGCGGACGGTGAAGGCCGACTGGATCTGCTCGGAGAGCCGGCCCGACTGAACCGTGCTGGTCACCACGTAAAGCCCCTTTTTGGCGCCTGCGGGAAGCGTCAGGGGGATGTTGGACGTGTAGGTCCCGCCCTTGCGGGAAACGGACACTTCGGGGTTTCCGACGAGGCTGCCTTCATGGCGGATTTCGCGCTTCTCGACGACGGTGAGCTCCGTCGCCTCGGCGGGCGTCAGCACGGCGTACGTCAGTTTCATGTCGACCGAGCCGCCCGGCGCCACGGTCTGCGGAACGACGGAGGCCTCCTCGATGCGAAGCATCGGGCCCTGGGTCGACCGGTAGCCGTACCGGTCGGCCGTCTCGACCCGCGTCTTCTTCTGATCGGAGTAATAGTGGCCGACGGCCCCTCCGACCAGCGCACCCAGCAGGCCGCCGATCACGGCACTCTTCGTGTCGCCGCCCACCACGGCACCCAGCACGGCACCGGCCGCCGCGCCGACCCCCGCACCCGTGGCGGCGCCCTTGTGCTCCTCCGGGATGGTGGCGCAACTCGTGGCGAACAGGAATACGGATACCGTCAGCAGTGCAATGATTCTTTTTCTCATCGTTGTTCCTCCTTGATCATGGAAAGGGGGTGACCGGGAGATGGGGAGCAGGGGTCCGCTTTTTGCCTATTGTAAGCCTTCGCCCGCCTCATGAACAGCACGAATTCGCGGCCGGATTCATCACAGGAATTTCGGCGGGAGTTCCGGGTTGCCGGGGAAATGGAAACCCGGCAGAACGATGACCGACGAGGTGCCGTGGGCGATCAGCCTGCCCTCGCCGTTGAAGATCTCCGCCTCGCCCAGGCCCAGGGTGCGGCCCAGGCGGATCCGCCTGCCGCGAGCCGACAGCTTTCCGTCGGCAACGGGCGCCAGGTAGTTGACCTTCAGGTCCACCGTCGTGATGCCCGCGGACTCGTCCAGCTCGGCGAAGCAGGACCAGAAGATGGCCGTGTCGGCGAGCGATGCGATCACGCCGCCGTGCACGTTCCCGTAGATCTGCAGGTGGTGGCCGCGCGACTGGATATCGACGAGGGCCTCGCCCATGCCGAACTCGGCGATGACCATCCCGAGATGCCGGAAGTAAGGGCTCTCGTTTGCCAGGCCGGTGAGGGCCTTCACGTAATCGGGATTGAGCCGTTTCATGGGACCTCGGCGGAAAATATCTCCCGGAAGATCCCCCCGTGCCCCCTTTTGCAAAGGGGGAGGGACGGGGGCTATTCGTCGCAGGTCTCGCCGCTGAGCTGGCAGGCCTTCTCCTTCGTCTTCTCCCGCAGCCGCGCCTCCCGTCGGGCCCGGGCCTCCCGGTTGCGGCGCTGCTCATCGGGCGTCTCCAGGACAAGGGGCGGGACGGCAACGGGTCTGCCGCTGCGGTCCAGCGCCACAAACGTCATGTAGGCCGAAACGGTGTGGCGGACCTTGCCGGTGAGCAGATTTTCCGACTCGACCCGAACGCCGACCTCCATGGAGCTCTTGCCCGTGAAGTTGAGACTTGCCCTCAGGGTGACGAGGTCGCCGATGAACACGGGGTTGTGGAAGTCGAGGCGGTCGATGGAGGCCGTCACGCAGTTGGCGCGCGAGTGCTTCACGGCGGCCGCCCCCGCCGCCGTGTCGATGAGCTTCATGATGACGCCGCCGTGCACGTTGCCGGCGGGGTTGGCGTCCTGCGGGTTCATGACCTGGGCCAGTGTGACGCTGCTTTCCTTGACGGTCTTTCCTCGCATGTTCGATTCCTCAATCGGCGTTGTCGCTGTCTGCATATAGATCAAAGGGGCATCCCGGTCAACTGCCTCTCACAGCATCGAACGCCCGCCCGCGTAATGCCTGCTGTAGTAGCCGCCGTCGAGCGAGTCGATGCCGATCTTCTTCCCCCGGCCGGGGGCGTGGACGAAGCGCCCGCCGCCGATGTAGACCCCCACGTGGGACACCTTGCCCGTGCTGTTCGTGCTGAAAAAGACCAGGTCGCCCTTCTCGAGCCCCCCCCTGCTGACCGGGTTGCCCATGCCGGACTGGTCTCGCGACGAGTGGGGCAGCATGAGGCCGTTGTACTGGTAGACGGCCATGGTGAAGCCGCTGCAGTCGAACCCCTCGTCGGCGGAGTCGCCGCCCCACAGGTAGGGGACGCCGATGAAGCTCCGGGCCGTCCGGACGATCTCCTCCCGGACGTACGCCTCGCCCTTTTCGTCCTTCTGGGAAACGGCGTAGTGCCGGGGATGGACGACCCAGTAGTCCTCGATGATGCCCCTGTCCGCAAGGCGCCTGGCGCGCTCCGCGGCGGCCTCGGCCGTCTTGAAGTTTCCGAAGCGGACCTTGTAGAGGCCCGTCCGGTAGACGAAGTAATAGGCGGAGAGGCCCTCGCGGTTGAGCCGGCTCGTGAGCCGCGCCGCATTTTCGGCCCCGGAGAACGCCCCCGCCTGGATGGTGAAGCCCATCCGGGCCGGCATGGGCCCCTTGCCGGCGGGGCGGATCGGCTCGGGGGGCGTCTCGCGCCTCGCGCAGCCGGCGAGAACGAGGAGGAGGAGCAGGACGAGGATCGGTCGGCGAAGAGTCAACGCTTACCTCAAGAGGTCATTCCCTGCGCAGGCGGGAATCTATGTTACGACTGGATTCCGGGTCGAGCCCGGTATGACAAAATCTTTTTTGCAGGGGAAATCCCTGGACCCTGGACCCTGGACCCTGGACCCTGGACCCCTCTATTTCAGCTTCGCGACGATGAACGGCCAGTGCAGCTCGCAGGGCACGCCCATCCGCAGCCACGCGTTGCGCTCGTCCAGGGTCTTGTTCATCAGCTCCCGGATGGTGGCCGTCTTCCCCTCGCCCGCCGGAACCTCGAGAGAAACGCTGAGTTCCTCGATGACGGCCGGCGCCTCCTGCCCGACCTCCTCCCGGTAGAAGTGCCGGGCGTCCTCTTCCGTGTCGGCGGCGACGACGTGATCGCCGATCCGGTAGGCTTCCATTGACTTCTGCCTCCCTTCGACTGCATCGTTCCCCTCACCCCGACCCTCTGCCGCGAGGGCACAGGACAAGAGAAAGAGGGTGGGCCCGTTTATGCATAGCCGCATTATACCCTCCCCGTCAAGAGCTCGGAGAGGCGGCTTGCCTTGACAGCCTCTCAACGATCCCCTATAGTGCGGGAACCGGTCGAGCGCCCGGGGCGACATCACGAAAAGGGGATCGAACGTCATGGTCGACATCCGCACCCTCCGGCCTCCGACAAAGCCGCCGCGGGGATTCATCCTGGCCCTCGTGCTGGGGGGCCTGCTTCTTGCCTGCTGGCGGCTGACCGGCCTGATCACGGACTGGTTCTGGTTCCAGGAGGTCGGTTACGAGAGCGTCTTCACGGTCAGCCTCGTGGCGCAGCTCAAGGCGGCCGCCCTGTTCGGCATCCCCTATTTCCTGTTCTTCTTCCTGAACCTCATCGCGGCCAATCACCTGGCGCCGAAATTCCAGGTCCTCGGGGAAGGCGACACCATCGACGTGACCCCCGCGAAGAAGCCCTTTGGGATCCTGATCCTGGCGGTCTCCCTTCTGCTCAGCCTCTTTGCCGCGCTGGCCGGCGCCGGCCAGTGGGAGAACCTGATGCTGTTTCTCAACGGCACCCCCTTCGGGGTGAACGACCCCCTCTTCGGGAAGGACATCGGGTTCTACGTCTTCCAGCTCCCCCTGCTCAACCACCTCTTCGGATGGTTCGTGAGCCTGAACCTCGCCACCCTCGTCGCGACGGCCGTGGTCTACGTCATCCGGAAAGCCCTGTTCATCCGGCCCCCGCATCTGTTCAGCCTCGCGCCGGCGGCGAAGCGGCACCTGTTGATCCTGGCGTCCCTCTTTTTCTTCTGGGGCGTCTTCGGGTCGTGGCTCTCCCTCAACGAGATCCTCTTCACCAAGCGCGGCGTCGTCTTCGGGCCCGGCTACACCGACGTGACGACCCAGCTCTGGGTGATCCGGGCGATCATGGTGCTCACGGGGCTCTGCGGTGCGGCCATCGTCGCCTACGCCTTCGTCGGCAGGCCGCTGCTGCCGATTGCGGCCCTCGGCGTCCTCGCGGCCTTCTTCATCCTCGGCCGCGGGGTCTACCCGTCGGTCGTGCAGAAGTTCCAGGTCGTCCCCAACGAGATCGTCCGCGAGCGGCCCTATCTGGAGTGGAACATCAAGTACACGCGTCTGGCCTACCAGCTCGACAACATCGAGGAGCGCGACTTTCCCGCCGAGGAGAATTTGACCCGCGAGGACCTCCGACGAAACGACCTCACGATCAAGAACATCCGCCTCTGGAACGACGCCCCGCTGCTGCAGACCTACGGCCAGCTCCAGGAAATCCGGACCTACTACAAGTTTCTCGATGTGGACAACGACCGCTACATGGTCAACGGGGAGTACCGGCAGGTGATGCTCTCGCCCCGGGAGCTTCACTACCCGTCGCTGCCGTCGAAAACCTGGATCAATGAGCGGCTGACCTACACCCACGGCTACGGCATCGTCGTGGGCCCCGTGAACCGTGTGACGCCCGAGGGCCTGCCCGAGTTCTTCATCAAGGACATCCCGCCCGTGGCGGCGACCAATCTCAAGGTCACGCGGCCCGAGATCTACTACGGCGAGACATCGAACGACTACGTCTTCGTGCGCACCAAGGCCCCCGAGTTCGACTACCCCGTGGGGGACAAGAACGTCTACTCGACCTATGAGGGCAAGGGCGGCGTGCCCCTGTCCTTTTTCCGCAAGCTGCTCTTCGCCGCGAGGTTCGGGTCCGTCACGATCCTCCTGGCCAACGAGATCACCGACGAGAGCCGCATCATGTACTACCGGACGGCCCGGGAGCGGGTCTCGAAAATCGCCCCCTTCGCGCGGCTAGAGGCGGACCCCTACCTCGTGATCACCCCCGAGGGGCGCCTCGTGTGGTTCGTCGACGGGTACACCGCGACGGACCGCTTCCCCTACTCGGAGCCCATGCGGAACGTGGGCAACTACGTCCGCAACTCCCTCAAGGCCCTCGTGGACGCCTACGACGGGACCGTGGAGATCTACGTCAGCGAAGCCGCCGACCCGATCATCCAGACCTACGCGAAGATCTTCCCGGGGGTCTACAAGCCCCTGGCCGAAATGCCCGAGCCCCTGCAGAAGCACATCCGCTACCCCGGCGGCATGCTCGGCATCCAGGCACACATGTACCGCGCCTACCACATGCAGGACCCCCAGGTCTTCTACAACAAGGAGGACCTCTGGGCGATCCCGGGGCGGCCCGGCCGCAGCGGCGAGCAGGAGATGGACCCCTACTACACGATCATGAAGCTGCCCGGCGAGAAGAAGGAGGAGTTCATCATGCTCGTCCCCTTCACGCCGAGCCGCAAGGACAACATGGCCGCCTGGATGGCCGTGCGCTGCGACATGCCGAATTACGGCAAACTCATCGCCTACCAGTTCCCGAAACAGCGGCTCGTCTACGGCCCGCGGCAGATCGACGCCCGCATCGACCAGGACGCGGAGATCTCCAAGCAGCTCTCGCTCTGGAACCAGCGGGGGTCCCAGGCCATCCGGGGGAGCCTGCTGGCGATCCCCATCGAAAAGTCGATCCTCTACGTGCAGCCCCTCTACCTCTCGGCCGAGAAGGGCCAGTTGCCCGAGCTCAAGCGGGTCATCGTGGCCTTCGGCAACTCCATCGCCATGGAGGAGACGCTCGAGCAGTCGCTGCAGCGCATCTTCGGCGGCGAGCTCATCCGCGACCGGGGGCCGAGAACCGCAGGGGCGGCGGTGCCGGCGGCGCGGGAGAAGGCGGACCGGGAGCTGGCCCTGGAGGCCCTGGGCCACTACCGCAGGGCCCAGGAGCACCTGAAACAGGGCAACTGGGCCGCCTACGGCGAGGAGATGAAGAAGCTCGACGAGGCCCTTCGGTCCGTGGAGCGGAGAAAGTAGGCGGGGAAAGACCGACAGCGGGGATTTGCAGGGATGTCATTCCGGCGAAAGCCGGAGCCCATGAAACACAAAAGGGGCGCTGCCCTCACGCAGCGCCCCTTCGAATCCTGCTTGTCGAGACATCCCCGGGAGGACCCGGGTCCCTGTTTTCTAGTCGTCCTTTCCCTTCCCGTGGCCTTTGCCTCTCTTCTTGTCGTCCTTGTCGTGCTTGCCGTTCATGCCTTTCTCCCGGCCTTTCTCTTTCGCCCAATCATCGCCGGGCCCCCGGTGCTTGCCCTTCTCCTTGTAGTAGTGCTCGTTGATGACGACGAACCGCTCCCCCTTTCCCCTGCGGTCCATGACCACCTCGGCGGCCACCCCGTGATACTCGGAGATGAAGCGCAGGTTGACGAGGTTGACCACGTCGGCATCGGACAGGACGACCTTCCTGTAGTCCCTGCCGTGCTTCTTGTAATGGCCGTAGGCCTTCCCGTAGGGAGGGCCCACGCGCTGCACAGGCACATAGTAGATCTCGGGGGTCAGCCCGTAGTGGAAGGTGATGTTGAGCCAGCTCATCCTCTGGCGGACCCGGAGATCGATGATCACCTGGGGGTCCACATGCGCCCGGGCGGCCAGGAAAAACACCACGGGGAGTTCCTCGTCGGGGACGCGGTGACGCTCCTTGACGTAGACGACGCGGGACTCGGGAACCCGGTAGTAGTCGCCGATGGCGAGGTAGAAGCTCCGCAGCTCGCCGTTGGCGATGGAGATGCCCGTGCTCACGCCCTGGGCCGAGGCCGGCAGCGTCGGCACCAGCAACAGGAGAACGGCCAGCAGAACGATGCACGTTTTCATGGTGACCTCCTCGAAGATTCGCACTTCCTGCAGCGCAGGAACGCCCCGGGGGTGAATTCGTTGACCCTTTCGATCCCGGTTTGCAAATTCCGCTCCAAAACGTTCTCAGGCCCCGTCGCCGACCCTGCGGCTTCCGCGGTAGAGTTCGTACTCGAGCAGGCGGCACTCGATGGGCCCGTTGTAGAAGGGGATTCTCCGCTTCGTCCGCAGGCCGACCTTCTTGGCCAGATCGAGATTTCCCGTGAAGATGTAGCCCCGGTAGCCCGTGCAGCGGTTCTTGAAGAAATCCCCGATTCCCCTGTAGATTTCCCCGAGCTTCGCGGCCTCGCCCATGCGCTCGCCGTACGCGGGGTTCAGGATCACGACCCCGCCGCCCTCCGGTACGGGGGTCTCGCGGAAATCGCAGGCCGCAAATTCGATGAGGTGCTCCACCCCCGCCGTCCGGGCGTTCAGCCGCGCGGCCTCGACGGCCTCGGGCCGGATGTCGGTGGCGACGATGCTCCCCGAGACCTTTCGGCGCGCGGCCTTTTTCAGGTCGTCCCGCTCCTGGTCGAACCGTGACCGCTGAAAGCCGAGGATGTGCATGAAGCCGAAATTTTGCCGCAGGACCCCGGGCGGCCTTCGCAGGGCGATGAGAGCCCCCTCGATGGCCAGGGTGCCGCTGCCGCACATGGGGTTGACCAGGCAAGCCTGATCTTCCCACCCCGTGGCCAGAATCACGGCGGCGGCCAGCGTCTCCTGCATGGGGGCCTCGAGGGGGATCTTCCGGTAGCCCCTGCGCGACAGGGGCTCGCCCGAGGTGTCGAGCCAGACCTCGCAGCCCTCGCCCTCCCAGTGGAGGTGCACGACGGCCCCGTGTCGCCCCGGGCCGGAGTCGGGACGCCGGCCCAGTTTTTCGCGGATGCGGTCCACGATGGCGTCCTTGGTCTTCACGTTGGCAAACCGGGTGTCGCTGACGGTGTCCGTGTTCACGCTGGAGGTGACCGAGAGGTAGCCGTCGGCGGCGACGATCGTCTCCCAGGGCAGCTGCACGAGGCGCCGGTAGAGCTCCTGGGCCTGCCCGGCGGGAAAGGCCTCGACGAGGTAGAGGACCCGCTGGGCCGTGCGCAGGGAGAGATTGAGGCGGATCGTGTCCGTGAGGGTGCCCTCCGTCTCCACCGCCGTCTCCCGCATGGAGAGGACGGGAAAAGACAGGGCTCGGATTTCTCCCGCGAGGATCCCAGGGGTGCCGCGGGCGCAGGGGATCAGAATTCTTCCCTTTTTGCTCCAGAGGGTCATGACGGGTGCCGCCTTTTCTCGGTCACGGGGCAGTAAAACACAGCCTCGAGGGGATGTAAAGGGCGGCCGTCTGCGTCAGCAGAAAACCCTTGCGAAAGGAAAGCCTTATGATAATAAAAGCTTGCATGAAAGATCGCTTTCGGGAAGGCCCTCGGTCATGATCGACGAAAAACACCTGGACGGCATCCGCCTCTCCTCGACGCCCATCGGGCAGAAGATCATCGGGACCCTCGTCCTGGTACCCAACTATCACCTGTTTCGGAAGGTGGACATCCGGTTCGAAAACCTGGACAGGGTCCCCCGCGACGAGACGGTCCTGTTCGCCATGAACCACACGGACCGCTACAACTACTGGCCCTTCCAGTACCGGCTCTGGAAGCTGCACTACCCCTTCACGACGGTCTGGGCCAAGGGGAAGTACTACCGCAACAAGGTGGTCGGAAAATTGCTGGACGCCTGCAACGTCATCCCCGTGCCGAACATGGGATACCTGGTGGAGGAGTTCTACCGGCAGCGGTTCGGCCGGAAGATCGGGAAGGACGAGTACCGCGTCATCAAGGACTGGATCGACGGCAAAATCGACGAGGCCGCCTCCCGGGCAAGGCTCGCGGCCGAGACGACGACCCTCTTCACGCAGGGCTTCATCGAGCACCTGAAGGACTATCACCAGTTGCTGATGGAAAAGGTGGCCGAGCTGAGCACGAAGGCCGTCAGGGAGTGGAACCTCAACCTCATCATCTTCCCCGAGGGAACCCGGTCTTTGAGGCTGGGCCCCGGCAGGACGGGCCTTGCACAGATTGCGCTCCACTCGGAAAAGAAGATCGTCCCCGTGGGCTGCAACAACTCCGACCTCGTCTACACGGGCCATGCGCCCTTCGCGAAATCGGGCACCATCACCTACCGGATCGGGGAGCCGCTGTCCGTCGAGGGCAGGCTGAAGGAATTCCGCATCACCGAGCCCTTCAAGCTCTTCTCGCGCGAGAGCCAGCAGAAGTTCAAGGTTCAGTTCGAAGGGGTGACGAGGATCGTCATGGACAGCATCAACGAGCTGCTCGACGAGAGGCACCGGCGGCTCGAACACCGATGACCGGGGCTTTTCCCTGGACTTGAGCCATCTTCACGTTCCGGCTTCGAGCACGCGAAGATCGGAAGAGCAGAAGCGAGGAAGAGCGGAAAAGACTGAAAATCTTCAATCCACGCCTGACTTCCGCTTTTCATCGCTTCCTCACTTCCATCCTTTCAGGGTGCCTCGCATCCGGGCCGTTTGGACCGGCCGTCACGCCAACCCGCATTCGTTTCTTCCCCAGCCGCACGGCACAGAGGTCCCCGCACATGGTGCAGCCCTCTTCTTCCGCGCTCGCGCTCTTCTCGAGCCAGGCCCTCGAGCGGACCGGATCGAGGGAGGCATCGATCTGGGCTTCCCAGTCGAATTCCTTGCGCGCCCGGGCCATGCGGTGATCCCGCTCGATCGCCCCGGGGATGCCTTTGGCGATGTCGGCGATGTGGGCGGCGATCTTCGAGGCGATCACCCCTTCCCGGACGTCGTCGAGGGTGGGGAGCCGCAGGTGCTCCGAGGGGGTCACGTAGCAGAGGTAATCCGCCCCGGCCCAGCCGGCGATGGCCCCGCCGATGGCGGCCGTGATGTGGTCGTAGCCGGGGGCGATGTCCGTGGGCAGCGGCCCCAGGACGTAGAAGGGCGCCCCGTTGCAGAGGCTCTTCTCCATCCGGACGTTGGCCTGGATGTCCTTGATCGGGACATGGCCCGGGCCCTCGATCATGACCTGGACCCCCCGCTCCCGGGCCCTGCGGGTCAGTTCGCCCAGGAGAATGAGTTCCTCCACCTGGCCGCGGTCCGTGGCGTCGGCCAGGCAGCCGGGCCTGAGGCCGTCTCCCAGGCTCAGGACCATGTCATACTTCTTCGCGATCTGGAGCAGCCGGTCGTACTGTTCGTAGAGGGGGTTCTCCCGGCCGTTGCAGTCCATCCAGTGGGCGAGGATCGATCCCCCGCGGCTCACGATGCCCAGGAGCCGGCCCTGCTTCTCGATGCACTCCACGCTCCGACGCGTCACACCGCAGTGGACGGTGACGAAGTCCACGCCGTCCTCCCCGTTTTCCTCGATGGCCCGGAAGAGATCGTCGGCCGTCATCTCGACAATCGCCTTGCCCGCCCTGACGGCCGCGACCGCAGCCTGGTAGATGGGCACGGTCCCCACGGCGACGGTCGATGCCCCGATGACGGCGCGCCGGATGGCCCCGAGATCGCCGCCCGTGGAGAGGTCCATGATCGTGTCGGTCCCCGCGGCGATGGAGATGCGGACCTTCTCCAGTTCCAGGGCCAGGTCCACCCTGTCCTTCGAGGTCCCGATGTTCGTGTTGATCTTTGTCCGGAGGCCCTTGCCGATGGCCAGGGGCGCGATGGCGGTGTGCCGGTTGTTGCGGACGACGACGATCGTCCCGTCCTCGACGCCCTTGCGGATGACCTCGGCCTCGACGTGTTCGTGCCTCGCGCAGGCGGCCATCTCCTCGGAGACGATCCCCTGCCGCGCCATTTCCCGTTGTGTGCGGCTGCCTTGCATGATGGGTCTCCGTTTCAGCCCCCGGCCAGGATCTGCTCGGCCGCCTTGCGGCCGGACAGGAGCATCCCGCCGAAGATGGGCCCCATGCGCGGCCCCCCGAAGGCGGCGTTGGCGGACATGCCGGCCACGTAGACGCCGGGGCAGATCTCCCGGGTGTTGTCGATCGTCAGCCTCTCGGCCTTCTCGGACCACATGGAGCGCTCCCCCATGAGCTTTCCCGTCGGCGTGTTGAGCGTCACGTCGGCCTTTCGCTCGATGACGTGCAGCACCTCCGTGTCGTGCCCCGTGGCATCGATGACGGCCTTGGCGTGGATCGTCAGCGGGTCGACGTGCAGCCCCGTCATCTCCACGGGTGACCAGGTGATGACGAGCCCCATGACGCGGTTGTCGCGGATCACCACGTCCTCGACGGTGATGCAGTTGAAGACCTTCGCCCCGGCCTGGATGGCCCGGGAGCAGATCGTGGTGACCGCCTCGATCGCGTCGGCCGTGTAGTAGCCGGGCTCGTATTCTTCCGTGCGGACCCCGAAGTGATCGAGGATCCCCTTCGCCTCGGCCTGGACGACGATCTCGTTGAACATCATCCCGCCGCCCCACATGCCGCCGCCGATGCTGAGCTTGCGCTCGTAGAGGGCGACTTTTTTCCCGGCCTTCGCCAGGAAGTAGGCCGCGACGAGGCCCGCGGGCCCGCCGCCCACGACGGCCACGTCGACGTCGAGATGCGCCAGCAGCTTCTTCGTGTACGTCTCGACGATGGCCCGGGTGATGGTGACTTCGTTCAATGCCATGGCGATTCTCCCATGTATGCCCGAGCGACTCAAAAGGAGCGCGCGGCGTCATTCAGGCCGACACCTGATGGTTGGAAGTCAAAAAAGTTTTATCTCTTCCGCTCTTCCTCACTTCTGCTCTTCCTCACTTCTTGATTTATGCAGTGCCTTCGACACCTTGAGAACCTTGTCGGCCACCTCGGCCGGGTTGCGCCCGAGGATGCGGATGATGGGCTCCTTGCCGTCGCCGCCCCGGTCGAAGACGGCGTCGGGGATTCCCTCATGCCGCGAGAGGGCGTCCGTCGTGCCCCACTCGAGGGAGGAGCCCTCGCGAAGCTTCACGTCTTGAGGCTCCTCGGCCCGGTCGAAGCTCGCCACGTCGAACCGGAGGGTCTTCAGGGTGCGGAGGATCTCCTCGGAGAAGCGGATGTTCATGGCCGACCGGTACCGGCCGTCGAAGCGCATCACCGCGAGGATCACCTTGGCGACGTGGCTCGAGGCCCCGAAGGCGGGGTCATGGAGGGTCTCCACGTTCTCCCCGACGCGGATGATGCGGCCCGGGACGGCGGCCACCTCCGCCGCGGAGGAGGCCCCGGACAGGGCATAGCCGAAGTTGGACTGGATCTCGGGGACGATGTTGCCCGTCCGGCCGCCCTTGAGCCTCGTGACGGCCTGCCGGAGCTCCTCGATGCAGCGCCAGCGCTCGCCCTCGCGGAAGACCGGCGCGAAATGGTTCGTCGGGCCCTGGCCCCCGCCGATCGCAAGGCCGAAGCGGATGGCCTCGGTGACGTAGTCTTTCGCCCGCTTCACGGACTCGAGCACCCCCAATCCCTGAGCAAGCCCGGTGGCGACGGCCGATGCGAAGGTACACCCCGTGCCGTGGGTATGCTTCGTGACGATGCGCTTCGTTGCGAACTCGTGGAAGCGCTTCCCGTCGAAGAGCATATCCACCGCGTCGCCCTCGAGATGCCCCCCCTTGACGACGACGTTCTTCGCCCCGAGCTTGTAAATCGCGGCGGCCGCCTTCATCATGTCGTCCCTCTTCGCGATCCGCCTTCCCGTGAGGACCTCCGCCTCGGGGATGTTCGGCGTGATGACCGCGGCCAGCGGGATCAGTTCCCTGATCAGGGTCCCGCGGGCCTCCTCGCGCAGCAGGGGGCTGCCTCCCTTGGCCACCATGACGGGGTCGACGACCAGTTTGCGGATCCTGTACCGGCGGATCTTCTTCGCCACGCAGCGGATGATCTCCGACGAGGAGAGCATGCCCGTTTTCGCCGCGTCGACGCCGATGTCGCTCGCCACGGAATCGAACTGCGCCTCGATGAACTCCACTGGGATGTCGTAGACCCCCTGGACCCCCAGGGTGTTCTGGGCCGTCAGCGCCGTGACGACGCTCATGCCGAAGCCGCCCAGGGCCGTGATCGTCTTGAGGTCCGCCTGGATCCCGGCCCCCCCGCCGGAATCGGACCCCGCAATCGTCAGGACTCGTTTCACTTCCATGCCGTCC
>JAGPKU010000142.1 GCA_018053845.1 Syntrophobacterales bacterium | reverse complement strand
GCAAGATCAGCGTCCAGACGGGGACCTCCCACGGCGGCGTCGTGCTGCCCGACGGGAGCATCGCCAGGGTGAAGCTCGACTTCGACACCCTGCAGACCCTTTCCGAGGCCGCCCGGAGGGAGTTCGGGATGGCGGGCGCCGTCCAGCACGGGGCCTCGACCCTGCCCGACGAGGCCTTCGACAACTTCCCGAAACGGGGCACGGCCGAGGTGCACCTGGCCACGGCCTTCCAGAACATGATCTACGACAGCCGGTACTTCCCGGCCCCGCTCCGCGAGAAGATCTACGAGTACATCCGCAAGGAGCTGGCCGCCGAGAAGGGCGCCAAGGACACGGACGAGCAGTTCATCTACAAGACGCGCAAGAAGGGCTTCGGCCCCTTCAAGAAGGACATGTGGAACCTGCCGCCCGACGTCCTGAGGGGAATCGGCAAGGAACTGGAAGACAAGTTCTTCTTCCTTTTCGACAAGCTTGCCGTCCTCCGCACGCGGGACGTGACGGCAAAGTTCATCAAGCCCGTCGACGTGCCCGTCCCGGCCCCCGCAAGCCTCACGGGGAAGGGGCCCGTGAAGGGCGAGAAGAAGGCCGAGGCCTTCGACGAAGGGGAGTAGGCGCTGCGCGCGGGTACAGGGGCCAGGGTTCAGGGTCCGGGTAAAGAAAAAAAGGGGTCCGGGGCAATTGCTCCGGACCTCTTCGCTTGAATGCCTCGCGTTACTAGCGGGGAAGGAGCAGCAGGATCAGGCTGACGAGCAGGCACAGCAGGAGGCCGCCCAGCATGAGCCGGCGCGATGTGGAACCCTGCGGCGCGAACGGCTGCGTCCCCGCCGCGGGTTTCCCTCTCGGGGCATCTTTGCCGGAGCCGATGCACTGCGCGGCCGCCGCGTACATCTCCCGCACGTCGTCCGGATCGGGATGGAAATCGTCACAGCGCTGACCGTGCACGACGATCCCCCCGCATCCCCCTGCCTCAGGCTCCCCGGGCCGGGAGGCCGGAGCCCCGCGGAGGGCGTCGCGAAATTCCGGGGGGCCCTCCTCGAGGGAACGGTACGGCCTGCCGTTGACGGCGCACTCGCGGGTCACGCTGACTTCAACCCCCATGGGACACTCCTGGAACGAGAAGATGCCCTCCCGGCTTACCCGGCCGGGCGGACAAGAGACCTATCGGTTCCTGTCGGGGGAAACTGAAGAGGGGTCGGCGGCTTTCGGCCGGCTCTCGGGAAACGGCTCGAGTCGTTCGGAACAAATCCCTCTCTATCCCCTTTTGCAAAGGGTAAACTTTTGGGCCCCTCGGAGGGCTCGTGACGGGGCGCGCTTTTTATTTGATGCTGTAGACGCTGTTGGCCCACGTGCCGCCGCAGGTCTCGGCGGCGTTCCCGGCGCATTTCATGTCGCAGTTCTTGGCCGGGCCGTACTTGCCGTAGCTGTTGCCGCAGAAACACTGCTGACCGTACTGGGTGGCGGCGTAGGCAAAACCCTTTTCGCGACAGACATTCACGCACATCTGGGTCGTCATGCCCGATACGTTTCCGGTGAAGTACCCCGAAAGGTCCCTTGTGCCGGTGTCCTTGTAGCAGCCGATGTAGCGGACCCCGGCCGTCGGCGGTGCAACCGGGGGAGCCTTCGACAGGGAAAAGCAGGCCGCACGGCAGAGCTGGGACTCGCCGACCCAGGGATCGGGCTTGGGGGGATCGACGGCAATGAGCACCCAGTTCTCCCCCTGCTTCTGGACGACGCACATGCTGTTGAACCCCCCGGACAGAACCGCTGTGAGGGCACAGAAATCGAACTTGCCCATCGTGACGGAGACGTTGCCCTGGTCGCGGCTGACCGCCTCGAATTCGCGGGTCTCCATCGCCTGCGCCGGGATCCAGAGAAGCCCCATCGCCATGGCCGCAACGAACGCGAGAAAACGGGATTTCGTCATCGCACCCTCCCCTGTACGTGATTTCGCCGGACGGCAGCCCACTGTAGATGAACGGGGGTCGGCTGTCAACTCCCGGAACGGGGATGCGGCACAGCCCTCTTCAGAGAAAGGCAGGCGCCTGGCCGCATGACGCGTCATCCATTGACATCGCATGTCATTTGTTGTAATCACTATAAGACAGATAATGCAGAGGTGCTCAATGAGTACAGCCATATCCGTCAGGCTCCCCAAGGAGATCGCGGACCAGCTCGACAGCATTGCCCGGGAAACCGAGCGTCCGCGTTCCTTCATCATCCAGAAGGCCCTGGAGGCCTACATCGAGGATTACGCCGATCTCCAGGTGGCCCTCGACAGGCTTCACGACAAGACCGACCCCGTCATCACCGGGAAGTCGCTGAGGAAATCCCTTGGCCTTTAACATCGGGTACAAGAAGTCGGTCGAAAGAGATCTGAAAAAACTGCCCAAGGCGGAGGCCCGGCGCGTTCTCGATCAGATCGAGGCAGAGCTTTCGGAGAGGGCCGAAGCATTCCCGGTCCTGAAGGGACCGTTCGCAGGCCTCCGGCAATTTCGGATCGGGGACGACCGCGTGATATACGCCATCCTGGGAGACGAAGTCCTCGTCCTGAGAACAGGGCACCGGAAAGACGTGTACAGGAAGGACGTCTGATCGGAACGTCGTGATAAACACTCGGGCGGGTTTTCAGGGACGACTGGACGTCTTTGCGGACATCCTGATCCGATGTTTTTTCGGGGGGATGGGGCTGCTGATGGTCTGGTTTGCGGCCTATGTTGCAGCCGGAGACGGGATATACCGGATGCACGCGCGGTGGTTCCAGATCCCGAGGCAGACCTTCGATGCGATCCACTATGCCGGCATGGCCGTCACCAAGATCGCGATCATCCTCTTCTTCCTGCTTCCCTGGATCGCCATCAAGCTCGTATCGCAGAAACGGGATACATCAAAAAAGGCCCGGGGCGAAGACCCCGGACCTCTTTCCTGCCCTACTGCTGCGTCACGCCGCGCTTGAGCACGCCGGGCGCCACGAGGGGCAGCACCTTGTCCACCTTGAAGAAGACGGCGTACTTGGATTCCCGGCTGTACTTGATGCTGAAGATGGGGTAACGCTTCTTCCGGATCTCCTCGATCACGGCCATGTCCCTCGACTCCCTGATCTTCGTGAGGTGCAGCCGCACGCCGTCGTACTTCTCGCCCTGTTCGAGGAAGAAATACGCCGCGCGGGGGTTGGACTGCAGGTTCTTGTGCGTCAGGTTTCCCGTCATGACGAAGGCCACCGTGTCCTCATCGACCACGAACGGCTTCGAGATCGCCGATGCATTGACGTTCCCCTTGGAATCGGCCGTGGACAGGATGCTGATCCCCTTCACCTTGTCGAAGTAGTTCGATAGCTTCATCCGTAAATCCTCCCTCCATCCATTTCAATACGGGTCTCCGGACCCGGGGTTTACCATGACAGGGGCACCTGCGGCCAGAGCGGTGTCGCAAGGTGTTTCGGGGATGCGCCGATTATAGGGAACGGACGTTTGGTGTCAACGGTTATTTGCCCGGTTCAGCGCACCTTCGACCCGGGCGCGGCCTCTTTGTCGAACCCCGCGAGGGCGAGGCCGCCCTTCTCGGCATCGGTGGCCAGCAGCATCCCGCGGCTCTCGACGCCCATGAGCTTCGTGGGCTTGAGGTTCACGACGACGACGATCGAGCGGCCCACCATCTGCTCGGGCTT
>JAGPKU010000141.1:2283-3677 GCA_018053845.1 Syntrophobacterales bacterium | reverse complement strand
CGGGCGACGTCCAGAGCGTCGCCAAGGAGTTCTGCGACCTGGCGAAGGAAAAGGGCGGGATCGTCTCCGTCAAGGAGGACGTGGCGAAGAACATCGTCCTCAAGGCCCTGGGCCCCGAGCAGGCGGGCAGCATCCTGACGGCCCTGGAGGACGAGAAGCACAAGATCAGCGAGAACCCCATCTTCGAGAAGCTGCGGGACATCGACCCGAAGCTCCTGAAGGATTTCACGAAGATGGAGCACCCGCAGACCACGGCGCTCATCCTGGCGCACCTGCGCCCCGAGCAGGCCGCGGAGATCATGGAGGCCCTCTCGCCGGAGATGCAGATCGAGATCGTCCGGCGGATGGCGAACCTCAAGAGCGTTCCCACGGACCTCATCGAGGACGTGGCCGAGACGCTGGAGAGCGAGCTGATCTCCGGGGCCGCCAGCGAGAAGGAGATCGGCGGCGTGCGCCTCATGGCGGAGATCCTCAACCGGATGAACCGCACGAGCGAAAGCGCGATCATCTCGTCGCTCGACGGCACGGACCCGGAACTGGCCGCGGAGATCCGCGGGCTGATGTTCACCTTCGACGACATCCTGAAGCTCGACGACCGCAGCATGCAGGAGCTGCTGCGCGAGGTCTCGAGCGAGGACCTCGCCCGGGCCCTCAAGGTCGTCGTCGCGGAGGGCCGCGAGAAGATCTTCAAGAACATGTCCAAGCGCGGCGCCGAGATGCTGAAGGAAGACATCGAGATGATGCCGCCCGTGCGCCTCTCCGAGGTCGAGAGGAGCCAGCGGGCCATCCTGGACATCTGCAAGCGGCTCGAGGCCGAGGGCCGCATCCAGCTGCTGCGCGAGGAGGGCGATGCGTTCGTCTAACCGGGTGATCAAGTCCCAGAACGTCAAGATCGTCGACGGCCCCCGGACGGAGAAGCCCCGCTTCGTGCCGGCCGACTTCGGCTGCGAGAACCTCTCCCGGGGCCCGGCGCCCCGGCGCTCCCGGATCGAGGAAATCCTCGTCGAGTCGGAGAAGAAGATCGAGGCCGCCGTGAAGCACGCCTACGAGCGGGGGCACGCCGAGGGGTTCCGCAAGGGCTGCGAGACGCGGGAGAAGGATCTGGCCGCCACGGCCGAGGCGCTCAAGAAGCTGCTGCTCGAGGTGGAGAACATCCGGCGGAGCATCCTGGAGCGGGGCGAGGCGAAGGTCCTCAAGCTCGTCATCGCCGTGGCCCGGAAGGTCATCCGTCAGGAGGTGGCGATGGACCGCGACGTGATCCTCGGTGTCCTGCGCGAGGCCGTCAAGAACGTCCTGGACCGCGACCGCATCAAGATCCGGCTCAACCCGCGGGACCACGAGCGGGTCTCGAAGCTGACCCCGGGCCTCATCGCGGGCTTCGAGGGGATCCGCTC
>JAGPKU010000141.1:0-2183 GCA_018053845.1 Syntrophobacterales bacterium | reverse complement strand
GCTCCTGGGGCGGATCATCGACGGCCTGGGAAACCCCATCGACGGCCGGGGCCCGATCGAGCTGGAGGACGACTACCCGCTGTACGCCGAGCCGATCAACCCCCTGAAGCGGGGCCGGATCGCGGAGCCCATGGACCTCGGCATCCGCGTCCTCAACGGCCTGCTGTCATGCGGCAAGGGACAGAAGATGGGCATCTTCTCCGGCTCCGGCGTGGGCAAGAGCATCCTCCTGGGGATGATCGCCCGCTACACGAAGGCCGACGTCAACGTGATCGGGCTGATCGGCGAGCGCGGGCGGGAGGTCCGCGAGTTCGTCGAGAAGAACCTGGGGCCCGACGGCCTGAGCCGTTCCGTGGTCATCGTGGCCACCTCCGACCGGCACCCGCTGATCCGCATGCGCGCGGCCTACGTGGCCACGTCCGTGGCCGAGTATTTCCGGGACCAGGGCGCCGACGTGCTGCTCATGGTGGACTCGCTGACCCGCTTCGCCATGGCCCAGCGCGAGGTCGGCCTCTCCGTGGGCGAGCCGCCGGCCACGAAGGGCTACACGCCCTCCGTCTTCAGCCTCCTGCCGAAGCTGCTGGAGCGGACGGGGCCCGTCGAGGGCCGGGGGAGCATCACGGGGCTCTACACCGTGCTCGTGGAGGGCGACGACTTCAACGAGCCGATCGCCGACGCGGCGCGCTCCATCCTGGACGGGCACATCGCCCTGTCCCGCGCCATCGCCGCGAAGAACCACTACCCGGCCGTCGACGTCCTCGAGAGCGTCAGCCGCGTGATGATCGACATCGTGGACGGCGAGCAGCGCAGGCGCGCCAACGAGCTGCTGAACATCATCGCCACCTACCGGAAGGCCGAGGACCTCATCAACATCGGTGCCTACGTGGCGGGCAGCAGCCCCGAGATCGACTACGCCATCCGGATGATCGACCGGGTCAACGCCTACCTGCGGCAGGACATGAACGAGAAGGTGGGCTTCGAGGAGAGCCGCCGGCAGCTCTTCGCTCTCTTCGAGTGAGCCCCCGAAGCGCTGCGGCCGAAGCGATATCGGCAGGGTATCGCAGTCATGAAGTGAGGGAGCGGAAGAACGGAATGGGAAAAGAACCCGTTTCCGGCTTCTCTCTGCGGCTGGAGGGTGAAAGGCGATGTTCCGGTTCCGGTTCGAACAGGTCCTCAACGTGCGGAAGCTTGCGGAGGAGCGGATCCTGCAGGAGTTCTCCGAGCACGTCCGGAGCCTCGAGAGCGAGAAGGAGCGGCTCCGGTCGATCCGCGGCGAAAAGGCGGCCGTGCTGGCGGATCTGATGCGCCGCCGCGACGGGACCCTGAACGCCGGCGAGATCGGCATCACCTTCGGCTACCTCCGGTGCCTGAGGCAGCGGGAGGTGGCCCAGGCGGTCCTGGTCGCCGACCGGGAGAAGGCCCTCGAGGTCAAGCGGGAAGAGCTCACGGAGGCCGTGAAGCGGCGCAAGATCATGGAGATCCTGAAAGAGAAGAAGTTCGCCCAGTACTGGAAGGAGTGGAACCACAAGGAGTCCATGGCATTGAACGAACAGGGAATCATCCGGTTTCTGAAGAGGTCCGGCGATGAGAAGACTGATCATCATCTGTGAGATCCTCGTCGTGGCGCTGATCGTCATCAAGCTCGCGGCCGCCGGGGGTGTCCTGCAGAGGGTCATGCCCCATGCCTCCGCGGTCCTCGATCCCGATCACGCGATCGCCGACACGGCGCAGAAGGCGCAGGGGAAGGAACCCGCGGCGCAACCCGCGGAGGACCCCCTGGCGAGGGAGCGCAAGCTCGCCGCGGCGCTGGCCGAGCGCGAGCGTCAGCTCGACGGCCGCGAGAGCGCGATCAAGGAGGAGGAAAAGAGGCTGCAGGCCCTGAAAGGGGACATCGTGGCCAAGATCGACGCGCTCAAGGGGCTCGAGGACAGGCTCTCGGGCATGCTCGACACCGTGAAGGCGGCCGAGGACAAGCGGCTCCGGGACCTGGCCGGCGTCTTCGAGGCGACGCCGCCGGCCCAGGCGGGCCCCATGCTCGAGAAGATGGACCGGAAGCTTGCCGCCGGGATCCTCATGAACATGAAGAGCAAGAAGGCGGGGGCGATCTGGGGCCACCTCAGCGCCCAGCGGGCCGCCGAGATCGCCAAGGAGATCACCGGCACGCCGAACCGGCCGGAGCCGGC
>JAGPKU010000140.1 GCA_018053845.1 Syntrophobacterales bacterium | reverse complement strand
AGGTGAGCTGCGGCAGGACGATCCAGCGGAACCCGAGGCCGAAGCGGTCCCAGTCCTCCCGGTTGGTCGTCCCGTCGTCGTTGTCCGCCCGGGTCTCCTCGCGCAGGATCCGGGCGTAGAGGCTGAATAGCGGGGTGATCGGCTTTTCCAGCAGCAGCGAGGCCCAGTATTCCGTGGCGCCGTCGAACTCCTTGACGAAACGGAACTCGGGCTGGAGGCGCCACATGTCCTCGACCTTCAGCGTCTCCCGGAGATCGCGGACCGTGAGATTCGTCGGGTATTTCTGATGCAGCTCGTCGGCCAGCGCCCGCGCCTCGCGCTTGTAGTTCAGGGTGTTGAGCGTCCAGCCCAGGCCCGTGAGGCTGCGGAAATCCTGCGGGTCGAGGTTGCGGTTGATCTCGAACTGCTCGAGGGCCCTGCGGGGCCAGTTGCGCCAGAGATAGGCGTGGGCCAGGCCCGACCGCAGGCCCGTCTCGGAGGCCGCCTCGGCCAGGTAGTATTCGAAGTAGGCCTGGCCCTCCTTGTGCCTGTCCTGGTAAAGCAGGAACCAGCCTCTCGTCGTGATGAGGCTGTTGGAATCGGCCAGGTAGCGCTGCCTGGCCAGGACCGACTCGTCCCAGGCGAGGGCTTTCTTCTCCCTGTCGATGATCTCCTGGAGGCGCTCGAGGGTCTGCGAGGCGCTCTGCCAGTTCCGCAAATCCGAGTATACGTAGAAGAGCCCCATCGTGGCCGCGAATTGGCCGGAATCGGCCTCGAGAACCTTTTTGTAGAAGACTTCGGCCTCCTCGGGTCTGTGGAGGTAGAGGTGCGCGTCGGCCACGGCCTGGTTGACCCACCAGGGGACGGCCTCGCCGGACTGCCGGTAGATGTCGAACTGCCGCAGGGCGTCGTGCATCCTGTCCTTCTGGCGAAGGGCCACGATGTAGTCCCCCCGGGCCCGGAGATTGCCGGGGTCCTTTTCGAGTATCGCCTCGATCTCGGCGATGGCCTCGTCGACGAGCCCCCAGCGGAGCTTCGTCACGGCCCGGTCGAGCTCGAGGGACCGGAGCTGATCCGGGCGCCCCACCGAGCCTTCCCTGGCAACGGCGAGGGCCTCGAAGCTTGCGCCGTACTGCTCCAGCAGGGCCAGCCTGACGGCGTCCAGCGCCGGTGCCGGGACCTGCCCCGCCTTCTTCGCCTCCAGCCACGACGCGTAAGCCCCGGCGCCGTCGCCCATCCGCATCTGCGTGTTAACGGCTCCCTTGAAGGCCTCTTCGTCTTTCGGATCGTAGGACAGGCCGAGCCGGTACAGCTCGAGCGCCTTCGGGTATTCCCTCAGCTCGTAGTAGGCCCTGGCCATGTGGCGGGGAAGGTAGCGGATCTCGCGGAGGTCCTTCTCGCGGGGGGCGTAGAACTCGGCAGCCTTCTGGTATGCCCCCGTCCAGACGAGGCACAGGGCGTAGTCGGCCTGGAGGTGCCGGTCCTCGGGCAACACCCTCAGGGCCGCCTCCAGCAGGGGGAGCGCCTCGTCGTTACGGCCGTCCCGGATGAGCTTCAGCGCCTCTTGGTAGTCCTCTCTTGCCTGGGCCACGGGGTCCTTCGAGGGGGACGATTCCGGGGAAGCGGCAAAGACAGGAAACGGCAGGATTGCAAGAACGAGGGCTATGAAAAGGGCTGCTAGTCCAGTTCTTTTAGGCATTGAATACCTGATCTCTGTCGCTCTTGGATTCGGTTGACGGCTCTGTGCCTCATGTGAAAAACCCCGCTCGATCCCGAGCGTTGGCATTTCACCGTGACGCATGCAATCATGGTGCCATTATGGCACACTTGAAAAAAAGTTTCCCCGGCGGCAAAAGTCCTTTGCCCTGTCAACAGCGCGGAATATCGATTTTTCTGGTGCGCAAGGTGGAAGGAGGCAGCAGTCTCTCGCCCTCCCGGCCGGTCCCTCAGCGGGACCCCCTTCCCCGGGGACGGGCATTCGGCTGCGGAGCGTCAAAATACCAAAAAGGCCGGGGGCACGCAACGAATTATCGACGGCGGGTGTCGGGTTTTCTTTCAGTGCGAACTTCCGCCTGTCCGCGCGGGCCGAATTATGGTAGAAAGGGTTTCAAGCCTTCGGGCCGGACACTCCGGTCCGCAACCCTCATCGAAACAAACGCATGAAAGGAGTTTCATCGATGCAGGCCCTGTTTACCCTCACACCGGCGGAATCGAAAAGGCTCATCGGGAAAGGCATTGCGGCCCTCCCCGAGGTGCAGAACGCGAAAAAGAACGGGTACCTCCTGGTGAGCCGCGGCTCGACGACGGCCTATTGCCTCGAGGAGATCCTCGAGCAGAAGGTGGATAAGGAACGCTACCTCGCCGGCCAGACCATCCGGGGCGTCATGTGCGTGCTCGACGCCGGGGAGCGCGCCAAGCCCATCACCCTTCACAAGGGGGAGATCCTGCCCGTGGAGCCGACGTCCGTGGCGGACAAGCTGGGTCCCGGCGACATCGTCCTCAAGGGCGGCAACGCGCTCGATGCCTTCGGAAACGTGGGCGTCGTCATGGTCAACCCGGCGGGCGGCACCATGGGGTCCTTCTACATGGGCATGAAGGCCCGCGGCCTCGAGATCATCTACACGGTGGGCCTCGAGAAGCTCATCCCCTCGGTGGAGGAGGCGGCCCGCTACGGCGGCACCATGATGATCGGCAAGTCGATCGGCTGCAAGGCCGGCCTGGCCTGCGTGGCCGACGGGAGGCCCTTCACGGAGATCGACGCGCTGGAGGCGCTCTTCGACGTGTCGGCCGTCCACTTCGCCTCCGGAGGCTGGGGCGGGGCGGAAGGCGCCGTCACGCTCATCGTCGAGGGACCCGACGACGAAGTGAACCGGTGCATGGAATTCATCGAGGCGAAGATCAAGGGAGAGCCGGCCCTGCCCGGTGTCAAGGGCCCCTGCAAGACCTGCCCGATCGGCGCCTGCAACTTCAAGGGCAAGGACGACCAGGACCTGCCCGGCTACCTGAAGTAAAACCGGGGTCAGGCCTGATTATTGACTTTCGCAAGACGGAAAGAGCGATCGGAAAAGGCACATACGCCCATGGCCGACTACACGGAAAAGCCGAAAAACTGGAGGGACCTGCCGCCGGAGGAACTCGCCGCGTTCATGAACCGCAAGAGCGAGGGGTATCTCCCGGCCCTGCTGGGCTTCACGCTCACCTCGGTGGCGAAGGAACGCGTCGTGGCCCGCATGGCGGTCCGGAAGCATCATTTGGCCCCCAATGACTACCTTCACGCGGCCTCCGTCGTCGCACTGGCCGACACGGTGTGCGGCATGGCGACGATCGTCAACCTGCCCAAAGAAGCCGGTGGCTTCACGACGATCGAGCTGAAGACCAACTTCCTCGGCACCACCCGAGACGGCGCCATCCTCTGCGAGGGGAGGCCCGCCCACATCGGGCGGCGCACCATGGTCTGGGACGCCCGCGTGTGGGACGAGAAGACGGGGCGCGACATCGCCCTGTTCCGCTGCACCCAGATGATCCTGCCCGGAAAGGCGTAACCATGGCGACGTTCAAACTCGAGGAAGCCACGGTCGCCGGCGTCCACCGGGCCTTTCGGTCCGGAGCGCTCACGGCGGTGAAGCTCGTCGAAATGTGCCTCGAGCGCATCGAGGCCTGCGACCGGAAGGGCCCGCGGCTCAACGCCGTCATCACCGT
>JAGPKU010000139.1 GCA_018053845.1 Syntrophobacterales bacterium | reverse complement strand
AAATTTTGAAAGGAGAGATGGAAGACATGAAAGAGGTATTCATCGTAAGCGGAGCGAGGACGGCCGTCGGCGAATTCGGCGGTTCCCTGAAAGGCGTGTCCGTCGTCGAAATGGGTCGGCTCGTGATCAAGGAAGCCATCATCCGTGCGGGCCTGCGGCCGGCGATCAGCGACTCCGTCAAGGCGGCCCGTCCCTCCGTCTTCGGCGAATTCGACATGACGGAGATTCAGAAGAAGCACTACGACTACGACAAGGCCCTGAAGCCCGTCTACTTCGACGAGGTCATTATGGGCAACGTCCTCAACGCCGGCCAGGGGCAGAATCCCCCCCGGCAGTCGGCGATCTTCGCGGGCCTGCCCGAGGAGACCAACGTCTTCACGGTCCAGAAGGTCTGCGCCTCGGGCATGAAGGCCATCGCGCTGGCGGCCCAGGCCATCATGGCGGGCGAAGCCGACATCATCGTCGCGGGCGGCATGGAGAACATGAGCAACGTCCCCTACGCCCTGGCCGACGCCCGGTGGGGCTACCGCATGAACATGCCCTACGGCAAGCTCACCGACCTGATGGTGCATGACGGCCTGTGGGAGATCTTCAACGGCTACCACATGGGCTTCACCGCCGAAAACATCGCGGCGAAGATGAAGATCTCGAGGGAAGAGCAGGACCAGCTGGCCTACGAGAGCCATCGCAGGGCCCGCGCGGCCAACGCCAGCGGCGCCGTGGCCGACGAGATCGTTCCTGTCGTGATCCCCCAGAAGAAGGGCGACCCCAAGGTGTTCAAGGTCGACGAGCGGCCCATGGACACGACGCTCGAGAAGATGGCGAAGCTGCCCCCCGTGTTCAGCAAGACCGGGACGGTCACCGCCGGAAACGCCTCGGGCATCAACGACGGCGCCGCCGCGGTCGTCGTCGCCAGCGCCGACAAGGTGAAGGAACTGGGCCTGAAGCCCCTGGCCAAGATCGTGGGCTGGTCCTCGGGCGGCCTCGACCCCGCCTACATGGGCCTCGGCCCCGTCCCGGCCGTCCGCAAGCTCTTCAAGAGGCTCAACCTCACGATGAATGACATGGGCGTCATCGAGCTCAACGAGGCCTTCGCCGTCCAGGCCCTGGGCTGCATCAAGGAACTCGGCGTCGACCTCAACAAGTGCAACCTCAACGGCAGCGGGATCTCCATCGGCCACCCCATCGGCTGCACCGGCGCCCGCATCACCTACACGCTGGCCATGCAGATGAAGAAGGCCGGACACAAGTACGGCCTGGCGTCGCTGTGCATCGGCGGCGGTCAGGGCATGGCCATGGTTCTCGAGAAGGCGTAACCCGTCATCCCGTCAGTCAACGGAAGCCCGCGGGCTTCATCACCGCGCAGTCATCCCGGCCCCGGCGGGAGAGCCCGTCTCCCGCCGGGAACCGGGCCGCCGGATTCGGAGATTCGCCGCTCCGCGCGGTTCACCCGCCCCTCGGAGAGAGGATCCTCACGCGGGTTGAGAGCCGGTTGCGGCTGGACTCATCGTCAATCAAAAACCACGGATAAGGAGGGTGAGGAAGATGGCAATCAAGACAATCGGCGTCGTTGGGGCCGGCCAGATGGGAAACGGCATCTGCCAGGTGGCGGCTTACCCGGGGGGACTCAACGTCATCATGAACGACATCGCGGACCAGTTCGTCAACCGGGGGTACGACACGATCTCCAAGAACCTGGACCGGCTCGTCGCCAAGGACAAGATCAAGGCGGACCAGAAGGCGGAGATCCTCGGCCGGATCAAGAAGAGCACCAACCTCGAGGACATGAAGGATGCCGACTTCGTCGTCGAGGCGGCCACGGAGCGTGAAGACCTCAAGCTCGGGATCTTCAAGAAGCTCGATGAGATCTGCAAGCCCGGCGTGATCCTCGCGTCGAACACCTCGTCGATCCCGATCACGCGGATCGCGGCGGCCACCAAGCGCGCCGAGCTGGTCATCGGCATGCACTTCATGAACCCCGTCCCGGTCATGCAGCTCGTCGAGATCATCCGCGGGCTCGTGACCTCGCAGGAGACCTACAACACCGTCGAGGCCCTCTCGAAGCAGTTCGGCAAGATCCCCGTCGAGTGCAACGACTTCCCGGGCTTCGTCTCCAACCGCGTGCTCATGCCCATGATCAACGAGGCCTTCTACACGCTGATGGAAGGCGTCGGCTCGCCCAAGGCGATCGACGACATCATGCGGCTCGGCATGAACCACCCCATGGGGCCCCTCACGCTGGCCGACCTGATCGGCCTCGACACCTGCTGGGCCATCATGGACGTCCTCTACAAGGGCTTCGGCGACTCGAAGTACCGTCCCTGCCCGCTGCTGAAAAAGTACGTCGACGCGGGGCTCCTCGGGCGGAAGACCGGCCGCGGCGTCTACGACTACAGCCAGAAGTAACCGGCGATGAACCGGCGGCAGGGGCGCTTGACGCCCCTGCCCCGCACCCAACGGGATCTTCAACAGAAAGGAGGGCGGTACGGATATGGAATACAAACACATCCTGTTCGAGGCGGCCGACGGAGTCGCCACGATCACCATCAACCGGCCCAAGGCGCTCAACGCCCTGAACTCGGAGGTGATGTGCGAGCTCTACGATGCGGCCGTCAAGTGCAAGACCGACGAGGCGATCAAGGCCGTGATCATCACGGGCGCGGGCGAGAAGTCCTTCGTGGCCGGCGCCGACATCTCCCAGATGGCGGAGCTGAGGCCCCAGCAGGCCATGGAGTTCATGGAGGCCGGCATCGAGACCTTCCGGATGTACGAGACGCTTCCGAAGCCCGTCATCGCGGCGATCAACGGCTTCGCCCTCGGCGGCGGCGTGGAGCTGGCCATGGCCTGCGACATCCGCCTGGCCTCGGAGAACGCCCGGTTCGGCCAGCCCGAGATCCTCATCGGGCTCATCCCCGGCTGGGGCGGCACGCAGCGCCTGGCGCGCCTCGTGGGCATGGGCCGCGCCAAGGAGTACATCATGCTCGGCGGGCAGATCGACGCGAAGCGGGCCTACGAGATCGGGCTGGTGAACCAGGTCTTCCCTCTCGATCAGCTCCTGCCGGAGGCGAAGAAGATGGCGGCGAAGATGGCGGGCCTGCCCGGCTTCGCCCTGAAGATGGCCAAGCACGCCATCAATTTCGGCTACGACCTGGCGCTCGACAACGCCATGCGGCTCGAGACGGAGTGCTGCTCGCAGTGCTTCAGCACCGACGACCAGAAGGAAGGGATGAAGGCGTTCCTCGAGAAGCGCAAACCCGTGTTCAAGGGCAAGTGATGCGGCCCGAAGAACGAACATCAGTCAGGGCATGGAAAGTTCAAGGTTGAACGACCAACCAAATACATCAAGGGGGGATTTTTATGAATTTCGCATTGACTGAAGAGCAGCAGATGGTGAAGGACCAGGTCACGAAGTTCGCCGAAACGAGGATCAAGCCCATCGCGGCGGAGCTGGACCACACGCACCGGCACCCGGAAGAGATCTGCCGGGCCCTGGGCGAGATGGGCGTCATGGGCGTCGCGATCCCCACGGAGTACGGCGGGGCGGGCATGGACAACGTGACCTACGTCCATGCCATGATCGCCATCTCGAAGGCCTGCGCGAGCTGCGGCGTCATCGTCTCCGTCAACAACTCGCTCTACGGCTTCCCGGTGAATTCCTTCGGGACGCACGAGCAGAAGCTGAAGTACCTCACCCCCGTGGCCAGCGGCAAGGTGG
>JAGPKU010000049.1:11055-16663 GCA_018053845.1 Syntrophobacterales bacterium | reverse complement strand
TTGGAATCGGAAGAGGAGTCTTGGCAACGAAAAAACTCTACATCCGCACCTTCGGCTGCCAGATGAACGTCCACGACTCGGAGCAGCTGACGGAAATCCTCAGGGGCGACGGGTACGAGAGGACGGACAGCGCGAAGGATGCGGACCTGATCATCGTCAACACCTGCAGCATCCGCGACAAGGCCGAGCAAAAGGTCTACAGCCAGCTCGGACGCTACCGGCACCTCAAGAAGTCCAGACCGGGCCTCCAGATCGGGGTCTGCGGCTGCGTGGCGCAGCAGCAGGGCGAGCGGCTCCTCGCGAAGGCCCCCTTTCTGGATCTCGTCATCGGGACGCACAACATCCACCGCCTGCCCGAGCTCGCCGGGCGCGCCCGGCGGACGGGTCTCCCCGTCGTCGCAACGGGCTTCTGCGAAACGGTCCCCTCCATCGGCGTCCTGGCGCTGCCCCCGAAGGGATCCGTGAGCGCCTTCGTCACGATCATGCAGGGCTGCGACAATTACTGCGCCTTCTGCGTCGTGCCCTACCTGCGGGGCCGCGAGGAGAGCCGGAACTTCGAGGACATTCTGGCCGAGGTGAGAGCGCTGGCCGCCCACGGGGTCCGGGAGGTGACCCTGCTGGGCCAGAACGTGAACGCCTACGGAAAGTCGCCGGGCGGCGGCCGCAGCTTCGCCGAGCTGCTTCGGGCGGTCGGGGACGTCGAGGGCATCGAGCGGATCCGCTTCACCACCTCGCACCCCAAGGATCTCACCGATGACATCATCGCGTGCTTCCGGGACGTGAACTCCCTGTGCGAGAGCATCCACCTGCCGGTGCAGTCCGGATCCGACGCGGTGCTCGCGAGGATGAACCGACGCTACACCCGGGCCGATTACCTCGACCGGGTTCGCAAGTTGAGAGAGGCCTCGCCGGAGATCGCCATCAGCTCCGACATCATCGTCGGATTCCCCGGAGAGACGGAGCAGGATTACCAGAAAACGCTTGACCTGATGGAAAAAGTCAGGTTTGATACATTATTCTCGTTTCAGTATTCCGAGAGGCCGGGAACGGCCGCCGCGGGGCTCGACGGGAAGGTCAGCCCCGGGGAAAAGCGCAGGCGGCTCATCGAACTCCAGGCCCTCCAGGATCGGCACGCGCAGGAGAAAAACGACCGCCTGGTCGGGAGGACCGTGGAGGTTCTCGTGGACGGAACGAGCCGCAACGCGGCGCGGGACGTGACGGGACGCACGAGGTCGAACAAGATCGTGAACTTCACGGGGGCCCGGGACCTCGTCGGGAAGACCGTGCAGGTCCGGATCGTGAAGGCGTTTCTGCATTCCCTCCGCGGCGAGATGCCGGCATAAAGGGAGGTTTCCCAGATGTTCGTCGAGATGAAGGTGTCCGGTCTGACCATCGACCCGCTGACCAACACGCCCATCGTGATCCTGAAGGACCTCGAGGGCAAGCGGGCCGTGCCCATCTGGATCGGGCTCTTCGAGGCGAGCGCCATCGCCACGGAACTCGAGAAGATCAGCTTCTCGCGCCCGATGACGCACGATCTGATGCGGGACCTGCTCAAGATCCTCGAGGCGAAAGTCCAGAAAATCGAGATCGTCGATTTGAGAAACAACACCTTCTTCGCTTGCATCCACCTCAAGCGCAACGGCGACACGCTCATCGTCGATTCCCGGCCGAGCGACGCCATCGCCCTGGCCCTCAGGGTCAACTGCCCCATCTTCATCGACGAGAAGGTGATCGAGAAATCCCGCAACATCGACTTCGCCAAGAAGGTCGACGAGCTGGACAGGAAGAAGACGGAAGAGCTCAAGGAGTTTCTGGAGAATCTTCCCGAGGAGGACTTCGGGAAGTACAAGATGTGACGCCGCCGTCACCGCCCGAAGAGGCCCCGCGTGGAAGAGATCCGACGCATCTATCTGAAAATGGGAGACCGGGTCGTTCACCTGCGCTACCCGCACTGGGGCACGGGCAGGGTGGTGGAGGAGCAGAACTCCACCGTTCTCGGCGGGAACTCCTTCGTGAAGATCGTCTTCCGGGACGGCCGCGTCCGCGTCTTCGACAACAATTTCGCCCATGCCTGGTGCTGCTACTACGCCGGGATCCGACGCTGCCCATGATCGAAAAGGCCCGTTTGCCACTGAAACGCATCAAGTAGTCATAAACCCGGTTTTATGGACTTTCTTGCGCGTTTTCGTGGCTTTTTTTATTGGGGCCTGATATAGAGACATGCTCCGGCCGTTTGTACAGGCACGAAAGGGAGACGAGCGGCGGGACGATAGAGGGTAAGAGGCTGAAAAGGTGTGAAGGTTGGAGGAGCAGGGGTGTGCGTCAGGCTGACGGCCTGACCGACCTTCTTCCCCTCTCACCCTCTCACCTTCTGCGTTTGACCCGACGAACAGCGTCAATAGAGGAATCGCCATGGAGCGGGCGATCGAGGACTTCGGCAACCACCTGGCGACGGAGAGGAACCTGAGCCCCCACACCCGGCGCAGCTACCTGGCGGACCTGGGCCAGTTCCGGGCGTTCCTCGCGGAAAACGGGTTGCTCCCCGCGGGCGGGAGCGAGCCGGAGCAGCTGGCGGCCATCGACCACATGGCCGTGCGCTCCTTCCTGGGCTCGCTGGTCCGCCGGAAGGCCCGGAAGGTGACGATCGTCCGGAAGATCGCCGCCCTGCGAACCTTCTTCAATTACCTCATCCGGGAGGGACGGCTCCGGCTGAACCCGGCCGAGATGGTCCAGGCCCCGAGGGCCGATCACCATCTCCCCGCCTTCCTGCCGATGGAGGAGATGTTTTCCCTTCTCGATTTGACGTTCACGGACGACGTCGCCGGGACAAGGGACCGGGCCATGCTGGAGCTTTTCTACTCCTCGGGCATCCGCGTCAGCGAGCTCACGGGGCTCAACCTGGGCGACATCGACGTGCAGCAGGGCCTCGTCAAGGTCCGCGGCAAGGGGAGGAAGGAGCGGATCGTGCCGGTGGGCGGACAGGCCCTGCGGTCCCTGCAGCAATACCTGGCGAAGCGGGACGAGTGGGCCCGGAAGGCGCAGGCGGGGGAAGGCGACCCGCCGCTGTTTCTGAGCCGCGGCGGCTCGAGGATCACGCCCCGAAGCGTTGCGAGGGTTCTCGACCGCTGCGCCCTGCAGAGCGGGATCCGCAAGAAGGTGAGCCCCCACACGCTTCGGCACAGCTTCGCGACGCACCTGCTGGACGCAGGGGCCGACCTGAGGGCGATCCAGGAGATGCTGGGCCACGAGAGCCTGTCGACGACGCAGAAGTACACGTCGGTGAGCGTGGCGAGGCTGATGGAGATCTACGACAAGGCGCACCCGAAAGCCAAGGGCTAGGGTACAGGTAACAGGTAACAGGTAACAGGTAACAGGTAACAGGTAACAGGTAACAGATTCCCCCTCTGCTCAGATCCTGCCACCTGATACCTGTCACCTGCCACCTAGGGCAGAGACAGCGCTGGAAGAACAGGAAGAAAGACCAGATGGACATGAAGTTTCACGGCACAACCATCTTGGCCATCCGCCACAGGGACAAGGTCGTCGTTGCGGGGGACGGCCAGGTCACCTTCGACCAGACGATCATCAAGCACGGGGCGCGCAAGGTCCGCAGGCTGTTCCACAACCGGGTCATCGTCGGGTTTGCCGGCGCCACGGCCGACGCCTTCACGCTCTTCGACCGCTTCGACCAGAAGCTCGAGCAGTACAACGGCAACCTGCTGCGGGCGGCCGTGGAGCTGACGAAGGACTGGCGCACGGACCGGGTGCTGCGCCACCTCGAGGCCCTCATGATCGCCGTGAGCCGCAGCGATTTCCTCGTCATCTCGGGAAACGGCGACGTGATCGAGTCCGACGACAACGTGGCCGCCATCGGCTCGGGCGGTCCCTATGCCCAGGCGGCGGCGCGGGCCCTCGTGAGGCACTCCGATCTCGATGCCGCGGAGATCGCCCGGGAGTCCATGCGGATCGCGGCGGAGCTGTGCATCTACACCAACGACCGGGTGACGCTGGAGGAGATCGACCTCAACGCGGAGGAGGAACCCGAGCCGGACCGGAAGGCGAAGGGGAAACGCTAGAGGCCATCGGCCATGCCGCCGGACACGTGATTTCCCCATGCGATGACGAAGTTCGGAAGTCAGGAGGAGCGGAGTGGATGCAGGATTCCTTTCTTCTTTCTTGCCGCTCTTCCTCGCTTCCGCTCTTCGCGGGCTTGATGCGGGATGATGAACTCTATTGGGAAACGCAAGGATATGTCGGCCGTTGAACTGACCCCGAAACGTATCGTCTCCGAGCTGGACAAGTACATCGTCGGCCAGGCGGAGGCCAAGCGGGCCGTGGCGATCGCGCTGCGCAACCGCTGGAGGCGCCAGAACGTCCGGCCCGACCTGCGCGACGAGATCGCCCCGAAGAACATCATCATGATCGGACCGACGGGCGTGGGCAAGACGGAGATCGCCCGGAGGCTGGCGAAGCTCGATAACTCGCCGTTTCTCAAGATCGAGGCGTCCAAGTTCACGGAGGTGGGCTACGTGGGGCGTGACGTGGATTCCATGATCCGCGATCTCATGGAGATCGCCGTGAACATGGTCAAGAACGAAGAGCGGGAAGGCGTGCGGGCCAAGGCCCGGGAGCTGGCCGAGGACCGCGTCCTCGATCTGCTGCTGCCCATCCGGCGGGCCGAGGCCCGAAGCCCCGAGGGGATGGACACCGCGGCGGGCGAGGCCGAAGTGGGACCCTCGGACACCCGGGAGAAGCTCCGCCAGATGCTCCGCGAGGGAAGGCTCGATGCCCGTGTCGTCAACCTCGAGGTCACCGAGAAGGCCGGAGGACCCATGATCGAGGTCTTCTCGTCGTCCGGTGTCGAGGACCTGGGCCTCAACATCAAGGAGATGTTCGGGAACCTCTTCCCGCAGAGGAAGAAGCGGCGCCGCGTGCGGATCCCCGAGGCGCTTACGATCCTCGAGGAAGAGGAGGTGCAGCGCCTCATCGACATGGACAAGGTCGTGCGGCTGGCCCACAACCGGGTCGAGCAGTCGGGGATCATCTTCCTCGACGAGATCGACAAGATCGTGGGGAGCAACGCCGGCCACGGGCCCGACGTGTCGCGCGAGGGGGTCCAGCGGGACCTGCTGCCCATCGTGGAGGGCTCCACGGTGAACACGAAGTACGGCATGGTGAAGACGGACCACATCCTGTTCATCGCCGCCGGCGCCTTCAGCACGACAAAGCCCTCGGACCTGATCCCCGAACTGCAGGGGCGGTTCCCGATCCGCGTCGAGCTCGACTCGCTGACGAAAGACGATTTCATCCGGATCCTCACGGAGCCCTCGAACGCCCTGGTGAAGCAGTACATCGAGATGCTCGCCACGGAGGGGGTCCGCGTGGCCTTCACGGAGGACGCCGTCGCCGAGATCGCCGAGGTGGCCACCCTGGTCAACGAGCGCACCGAGAACATCGGCGCGAGACGGCTCTACACGATCATGGAGACGATGCTCGAGGACATTTCCTTCGAAGCGCCCGACATGAGGGACCGCGACGTCGTCATCGATGCGGCCTACGTGCGGGACAAGCTCGAGGACATCGTCGAGGACGAGGATCTCAGTCG
>JAGPKU010000049.1:8003-10955 GCA_018053845.1 Syntrophobacterales bacterium | reverse complement strand
ATGACCGATAAGCAGCTGGGGGCCCAGGAGAGGGCGGAGATCCTCCTCGAGGCCCTGCCCTACATCCGCCGGTTCTACAACAAGACCATCGTCGTCAAGTACGGCGGCCACGCCATGGTGGACGAGGAGCTCAAGAAGCTCTTTGCCATGGACATCGTCATGATGAAGTACATCGGGCTCAACCCCGTCGTCGTCCACGGCGGCGGCCCCCAGATCGGCGCCGTCCTGAAGAAGCTCGGGAAGGAGTCGCAGTTCATCCAGGGCATGCGCGTCACCGACGAGGAGACGATGAGCATCGTCGAGATGGTGCTCGTGGGCTCGGTGAACAAGGAAATCGTGGGGCTCATCAACCGCAACGGCGGCCAGGCCGTCGGCCTCTCCGGCAAGGACGGCAGCCTGACGCGGGCCGAGAAGTACTACCTCAACGAGGACAAGCAGAAGGACATCCCGACGGAGATCATCGACGTGGGCCTCGTGGGCAAGGTGAAGGAGATCAACGCCGGGCTCATCCAGTCGCTCGTGCGGGACGGGTTCATCCCCGTCATCGCCCCCACGGGGATGGGCGACAACGGCGAGACCTACAACATCAACGCCGACATCGTGGCCGGCGAGGTGGCGGCGGCCCTGAAGGCCGAGAAGCTCGTGTTGCTGACCGACGTGGAGGGGGTCTGGGACAGGGACAAGAAACTCATCAACACGATGGACAACCGCCGCGCCCTTCAGATGATCGACGACGGCACGATCGCCGGCGGCATGTTCCCCAAGGTGAAGTGCTGCCTCAAGGCCCTGCGGGGCGGGGTGGGCAAGGCCCACATCATCGACGGACGGAAGAAGCACGCCATGCTGCTGGAGGTCTTCACGGACCAGGGCGTGGGCACGGAGATCGTCCTGTGAGGCACTGGCAGCAGGCATCAAGCAACCAGACAAGAATTCCCCTCAATCCCCCTTCATGAAAGGGAGAGGCGATAAGGTCCCCCCTTCGGCAAAAGGGGGCAGGGGGATTTGACATCCGTGCGGTTCGAGACGTGCTGCTGCGACGATCGAATCGACAGGCTTGGCGGAATGACCAAAGACGAGCTCATCGGACTCTCTGAAAAGAGCATCATCGGCACCTACCGGCGCCAGCCCGTCCTCTTCGTCCGGGGCGAGGGCGCGCACCTCTGGGACATCGACGGGAAGGAGTACATCGACTTCGTCGCGGGGATCGCCGTCTGCAGCCTGGGGCACTCCCACCCGAACGTGGTCGAGGCCGTCTGCCGGCAGGCCGGCACCCTGATGCACGTCTCCAACCTCTACTACACGGAGCCCCAGATCCGCCTGGCCGGCATGCTCACGGAGCACTCCTTCGCCGACCGGGTCTTCTTCTGCAACAGCGGCGCCGAGGCCAACGAGGCGGCCATCAAGCTGGCGCGCAAGTACGGACACGACAAGCTGGGGGGCAAGTACGAAATCCTCACCATGAAGGGGTCCTTCCACGGCCGGACGCTCGCCGCCATCACGGCGACGGGCCAGGAAAAATTCCACGCGGGATTCGCACCCCTGCCCGAAGGCTTCCGGTACGTCCCCTTCAACGACGTTGCGGCGCTCGAAAAGGCCGTGTCGGAGAAGACCTGCGCCGTCCTGCTCGAGCCCATCCAGGGCGAGGGCGGCGTCCGGGTGCCCGACGAGGGCTACCTGAAGGCCGTGCGCGAGATCTGCGACAGCCGGGGCATCCTGATGATCCTCGACGAGGTGCAGACGGGCATGGGACGCACGGGGAAGCTCTTCGGCTACGAGCACTACGGCGTGACCCCCGACATCATGACGCTGGCCAAGGCCCTGGGCAACGGCGTTCCCGCCGGGGCGCTCGCGGCGACGGAGACGGTCGCGGCCGCCTTCGGCCCCGGGACGCACGCCTCGACGTTCGGGGGCAACCCGCTCGCCATGGCGGCGGCCGTCGCCACCCTCGAGACGATCCTGGCCGACGGGTTTCTGGACAACTGCGCGAGGATGGGCGACTACCTCCGGGAGCGGCTCTGGTCGCTGCGGAAGGACCACCCCGTCGTCCGGGAGGTGCGCGGCAAGGGGCTGCTCGTCGGCCTGGAGCTCTCCGTCGACGGCAATCCCGTCGTGAAGGCCTGCCTGGAGCGGGGCGTGCTCGTCAACTGCACCTTCGACCACGTCCTCCGGATGGTGCCCCCGCTGGTCGTCACGAGGCCGGACGTCGACAGGCTGGTGCAAGTACTCGATGAGGTGCTGGAACGGTGAAGAAAGATTTCCTGAGCGTCTACGACCTGACGAGGAGGGACATCGACCGCATCTTCAGCCATGCGGCGAAACTCAAGGCCATGCTGAAAGACGGGATCATCTACCAGCCCCTTGCGGGCAAGACGCTGGGGATGATCTTCGACAAGTCCTCGACGCGCACGCGGCTCTCCTTCGAGGCCGGGATGTACCAGCTGGGGGGGCTTGCGATCTACCTCAACAGCCGCGACACCCAGCTCGGGCGGGGGGAGACGATCGCCGACACGGCGCGGATCGTCTCGCGCTACCTCGATGCCGTCATGATCCGGACGTTTTCCCAGGAGTCCGTCGAGGAGTTCGCGCAGCACGCGACGATCCCGGTCATCAACGGTCTGACGGACCTGATGCACCCCTGCCAGATCGTCAGCGACCTCTTCACGATCGTCGAGAAGAAGGGGACCTACGAGGGCCTCAAGGTCGCCTACGTGGGCGACGGCAACAACGTCGCCAACTCCTGGATCGACGCGGCGGCGAGGCTGCCCTTCAGGCTGGCGCTGGCCTGCCCGAAGGGCTACGAACCCGACGCGCGGATCCTCGAGAGGGGCCGGAAGAAAGCCCCGAAGGGCATCTCCCTGCACCGCAACCCCGTGCAGGCCGTGCGAAACGCCGACGTGGTCTACACCGACGTCTGGGCCAGCATGGGCCAGGAGGCCGAGCAGGAGGCCCGCG
>JAGPKU010000049.1:1972-7903 GCA_018053845.1 Syntrophobacterales bacterium | reverse complement strand
GGGGCCAGCAAGTGCACCATCGAAGACCTGCGCGAGGAGTTCGTGCGGGACTTCGTGTTCCCCATGCTGCGCGCCAACGCGATCTACGAGGGCACCTACCTGATGGGCACCTCGATCGCGCGGCCGCTGATCGCCAAGAAGCAGATCGAGATCGCGCACCGCGAGGGGGCTGACGCCGTCTGCCACGGTGCGACGGGCAAGGGCAACGACCAGGTGCGCTTCGAGCTGACCTACATGGCCCTCGACCCCGACATCCGGATCATCGCCGCCTGGCGCGACGAGAAGTGGACGTTCACCTCGCGGGAGGACATGATCAACTACGCGGCCAAGCACGGCATCCCGCTTCCCGTCTCGAAAGACAAGCCCTACAGCTCGGACCGCAACGCCCTGCACATCTCGCACGAGGGCGGCATCCTGGAGGACCCCTGGAACGAGCCGACGGAGGACATCTTCACGATCACCGTCTCTCCCGAGAGGGCCCCCGACCGGCCGACCTACGTGGAGATCGACTTCGAGAAGGGCAACCCCGTGGCCGTCGACGGCAAGCGGATGAGCCCGGCCGTCCTGCTGGATCACCTCAACACGGTGGCCGGCGCCAACGGCATCGGGCGCGTGGACATGGTCGAGAACCGCTTCGTGGGCATGAAGTCCCGCGGCGTCTACGAGACCCCCGGCGGGACGGTGCTCTGGGCCGCCCACCGGGCCGTCGAGACGATCACCATGGACCGCGAGGTGATGATCCTGCGCGACGGCCTGATCCCCAAGTACGCCCAGCTCGTCTACAACGGGTTCTGGTTCGCCCCCGAGCGGCAGGCCCTGCAGCAGTTCATCGACGCCTCGCAGGAGAACGTGACGGGAACGGCCCGCCTGAAGCTCTACAAGGGCAACTGCATCGTCGTGGGCCGCAGGTCCCCCAACTCGCTGTACAGCGAGGACATCGCCTCCTTCGAGAAGAGCGGCGGCTACGAGCAGAAGGACGCCACGGGGTTCATCCGGCTCAACGCCCTTCGCCTGCGCATCGCGGCCTATCTCAAGAAAAAACGCGGCTGATCGCCGCGCGGCCAGGGGCGTAAGGCGAAAGGCATAAGGCAAAGACGGGACAACTCCTTGCTCTCCGGCCCTGAGCCATCAGCCCTTTGCCCTCAGCCTGGCCGGAGGGGTGAACCATGAGCGGAAAAACACGGAGAAAGCTGTGGAGCGGGCGGTTCAGCGGCGAGACGGACCGTCTCGTGGAGGTCTTCACGGCGTCGCTGCCCTTCGACGTGCGGCTCTTCGACCACGACATCGAGGGCAGCATCGCGCACTGCCGGATGCTCGGCAGGCAGGGGATCATCCCCCCGGCCGACGCGGCGAGGATCGTCGAGGTGCTCGGAGAGATCCGGGAGGAGATCCGGTCGGGGGCGTTCCGCTTCGATCCGGGCGACGAGGACATCCACATGGCCGTCGAGCGGGCGCTCATTGAGCGGATCGGGCCCGTCGGCGGCAAGGTGCACACGGGCCGGAGCCGCAACGACCAGGTCTCCACCGACATGCGGCTCTATCTCCGGGCGGAGATCGGGGAGATCCTCGCCCTCGTCGAGGGGCTGCAGAAGACCTTCGTCACCCTGGCCCGGAGGGAGATCGACACGATCCTGCCGGGCTACACCCACCTGCAGAAGGCGCAGCCGGTGCTGCTGGCCCATTACCTGCTGGCCTTTCGGGAGATGCTCGAGCGCGATGGGCAGCGACTCGCCGAGTGCCTGAAGCGGGTGAACGTGATGCCCCTGGGCTCGGCGGCCCTGGCCGGCACGAGCCTGCCGCTGGACCGGAAATACACGGCCCGGCTGCTCGGCTTCGCATCGGTTTCGGCCAACAGCATGGACGCCGTCTCGGACCGGGATTTCGCGGCCGAGTTCATCTTCGACGCGAGCCTGCTGATGATGCACCTGAGCCGGCTGTGCGAGGACCTGATCATCTGGTCCTCGGGGGAGTTCGGCTTCGTCGAGATGGACGACGCCTACACGACGGGCTCGAGCATCATGCCCCAGAAGAAAAACCCCGATGTGGCCGAGCTCGTCCGGGGCAAGACCGGGCGGGTCTACGGCAACCTCGTGCGCATGCTCACGATCCTGAAGGGGCTGCCCATGACCTACAACCGGGACCTGCAGGAGGACAAGGAACCCCTCTTCGATACCGTCGACACCGTGAAGATGAGCCTCCGGGTCCTCACGGGGATGGCCGGCAGCCTCTCGTTCAACCGGCAGCGGATGATGGAGGAGGCCGCGAAGGGCTTTTCGACGGCCACCGACGTGGCGGAGTACCTCGTGACAAAAGGGGTGCCTTTCCGGGAGGCCCACGGGATCGTCGGGCGGCTCGTGGCCTACTGCATCGCGCGGGGAAAGGGGCTCGAGGAGATCAGCCTGCGGGAATTCCGGAAATTCTACACGGGATTCGACGACGGGGTCTATGCCGTGATCCCGGTGCAGAAGGCCGTCAACGCCCGCAGCACCCGGGGAGGCACGGCGAAGAAGGAAGTGCTCCGGCAGATCGACCAGGCCGAGAGGAAGGCGAAAGGCCGAGGGCACAAGGCAAAAGGCGGAACATGAGAACGACGCACTTGTGGAGACCGGCCCTCGCCGCGATCCTGCTCGCTGTGCTGCTGGCGGTGCCGGCCTGCGGAAAGAAGGGGGACCCCGTCCCGCCGGAGAAACCGAAAGCGAAAACGATGTTCAACACGGCTCAACATCGCGGCTGAAGGCTGAAGGCAAGAGGCGAATACGCCAATGGATCCTCTTGCGCCCCAAGCCCTTCGACCCGTGCCGTTTGCCCCGAAGGAAACTGTATGAACCACTTCCACTATCGAGAGGACAGGCTCTGGTGCGAGGACGTGCCCGTCGAGGCGATCGCGGAGAAAGTGGGCACGCCGTTCTATCTCTACAGCCGAAGGACCCTGCTGCAGCACTTCCGGGTCTTCGACGAGGCCCTCGGGGTTGTGCCCCACATCGTGTGCTACGCGGCCAAGGCGAACTCGAACCTGGCCATCCTGCGCCTCTTCGTCAAGGAGGGCGGGGGCGTCGACATCGTCTCCGGCGGGGAGCTCTACCGGGCGCTCCGGGTCGGGGCCGACCCCGGCAAGATCGTCTACTCCGGCGTGGGCAAGCGGATCGACGAGATCGACTTCGCCCTTCGGTCGGAGATCCTCATGTTCAACGTGGAGTCTTCCGAGGAACTGGGGGTCATCAACGAGAGGGCGGGCCTCCTGGGGAAGAAGGCGCGCATCGCGCTGCGCATCAACCCCGACGTGGACCCCAAGACGCATCCCCACATCTCGACGGGGCTGAAGTCCAACAAGTTCGGGATCAACATCGAAAAATCGCTCGACGAGTACCGCCGGGCCCGGACGCTGCCCCACGTGGAGATCGTCGGCGTCGACTGCCACATCGGCTCCCAGGTGACGCAGATCTCCCCCTTCATCGACGCCCTGGAGAGGCTGAAGAACCTCATCGGGCGGCTGGGCGACGAGGGCATCGAGATCCGCTACCTGGACCTCGGCGGGGGGCTGGGGATCACCTACAACGAGGAGATGCCGCCCCGGCCGGAGGAATACGCCCGGGCCATCATCGAATCGGCCCGCGACCTGAAGGTGACCTTCATCTTCGAGCCCGGCCGGGTGATCGTCGGCAACGCGGGGATTCTCGTGTCGAGGGTCCTCTACACCAAGGGCAACGAGGAGAAAAACTTCGTCATCGTCGATGCGGGAATGAACGACCTCATCCGTCCGAGCATCTACGGTTCCTACCATCAGATTCAGCCCGTGGTGCTGAGGGACCGGGAGAGCTTCCTGGCCGACGTCGTGGGCCCGATCTGCGAATCGGGCGACTTCCTCGCGAAGGGGCGGATGATCCCGAAGTTCGAGCGGGGCGACCTCATCGCCGTGATGAGCGCCGGCGCCTACGGGTTCTCCATGGCCTCGAACTACAACTCCCGGCCCAGGATCGCCGAGGTCCTCGTGAAGGACAAGACGTTCCACGTGATCCGCAGGCGCGAGGCCTACGCGGACCTGGTCAGGGGGGAGAAGGTGCCGGGATATCTGAAATAGACGGCGTAACGCGAGAGGCGCAAGGCATCAGACCCAAGGAATTCGAAGATGGTTTTCGTGCGGCGACGTTGACGAAATCTTCACCCTAAGCCTTTTGCCATAAGCCTTCAGCCTAAAGCCCCAAGCCCTTTTTGAGGTATCCATGATCGAGTTCTACAAGATCCAGGGGAGCGGGAACGACTTCATTCTCATCGACAACCGCGAGAACGCCCTGCGGGATGTCGGGCGGATCGACGAGTTCGTCAGGACCGTCTGCCGGCCGCATACCGCCGTCGGGGCGGACGGGCTCATCGTGATCGAGCGCTCCGAGAAGGCCCACTTCCGCTGGCGCTTCTTCAACGCCGACGGCAGCGAGGTCGAGATGTGCGGCAACGGCGGCCGCTGTGCGGCCCGGTTTGCCGTCATCAAGGGGATCGCGCCCGCGACGATGTCCTTCGAGACCCGGGCCGGGATCATCGACGCCGAGGTCTCGGGCGACGTCGTCAAACTGCGCCTCACGGACCCGAGGGATCTCCGCAAGTCCTACACGATCGACCTGGGCGGCACCGCCGTCCCGGTCAGCAGCATCAACACGGGGGTGCCCCACGTGGTGGCCTTCGTCGACGACCCCGACGGCCACGACGTGGTCGGAATGGGAAGGGCCATCCGGTACCACGAGGCGTACCGCCCGGCCGGGACGAACGCGAATTTCGCCCGGGTCCTCAACCGGCACCGGATCAAGCTGAGGACCTACGAGCGCGGCGTGGAGGACGAGACGCTGGCCTGCGGGACGGGGGCCGTGGCGACGGCCCTGATCGCCGCGTGGACGGGACTCGTTGACAGCCCCGTCGATGTTCTGGTAAGAAGCGGTGAAATGCTGAAGATCCATTTCGAGAAAACGCAGACGGGGTTCGAGAAGGTGTACCTGGAGGGGGGCACGACGGTGGTCTACCAGGGCTTGCTCTGGGACGAGGCGTACCACATGGACGGAAGGTAAGAAGGTGAGAGGGTAAGAACGAGAAGAATCCGGTCTTCGGTTCTTGATTTCTCAACGTCTCAACCTCTTGACTTCTCAACTTCTCGTGGAAAGCGCATGGATGAAAACGGGGAGGCGGCATGACGCCGCCTGCCGACGAGTTTAAAGAGAACCGAGGAGGGTATTATGGGAACCAGGTTTGGAGGCGCGATTGTCGCCATTGTGACGCCTTTCAAGAACGGGAAGGTGGACGAGGGGGCCCTCAGGGATCTCATCGAGTTCCAGATCGCCAACGGAACCGACGGGATCGTTCCCTGCGGCACGACGGGCGAGTCCCCGGTGCTGTCCCACGAGGAGCACGACCGGGTGATCGAGATCACGGTGGACGCCGTGAAGAAGAGGGTTCCCGTCATCGCCGGGACCGGTTCGAACAGCACCGCCGAGGCCCTGCGGCTGACAAAGCATGCCCACGAGGTGGGGGCCGACGCCGTGCTGATGGTGAACCCCTATTACAACCGGCCGACGCAGGAAGGGCTCTTCCAGCACTACAAGTGCATTGCGGACAACGTGCCCATCCCCATCATCATGTACAACATCCCCAGCCGCACGGGCGTGAACATGGAGCCCGCAACCATGGCCCGGCTCGCGAAGGAGTGCAAGAACATCGTCGGCGTCAAGGAGGCGGCGGGCTCCCTGCAGCAGATGCAGGACATCATGACGGTCTGCGGACCGGATTTCATCGTGGTGTCCGGCGACGACTTCTTCACCTTCCCGCTGCTGTGCCTGGGCGGCCACGGGATCATCTCCGTGGTTTCCAACGTGGCCCCTGCGGACATGGCGGCCCTGGTCGACGCCTTTGCCGCGGGCGACATGAAAAAGGCCAAAGAGCTCCACTACA
>JAGPKU010000049.1:0-1872 GCA_018053845.1 Syntrophobacterales bacterium | reverse complement strand
TGGAGCACCTGCGGATCGCCGCGGAGAACAAGAAGGCCATCGTGATCGGGACGACGGGCTTCACGGCCGATCAGACGGCGAAGATCCGGCAGATCGCCCCGACGACGCGCTGCGTGCTGGCCCCCAACATGAGCGTGGGCGTCAACGTCATGTTCAAGGTCCTCGAAGACGTGACGAAGATCATCGGCGAGGACTTCGACATCGAGATCATCGAGGCCCACCACAACCTCAAGAAGGATGCCCCGAGCGGCACGGCGATGCGGATGGCCCAGATCATCGCGGCGGCCCTGAAGCGGGACCTCGACAAGGAAGCCGTATACGAGCGCAAGGGCATGATCGGGGCGCGCACCAAGACCGAGATCGGCATCCAGACCGTCCGGGCCGGCGACATCGTCGGCGAGCACTGGGTCATTTACGGGGGCCTCGGCGAGCGGCTCGAGTTCATCCACCGGGCCCACAGCCGGGACAACTTCGCGAAGGGCGCCGTCCGGGCCGCGAAGTGGATCGTCGGGCAGCCCAACGGATTCTATGATATGCAGGACGTCCTCGGTTTGAAAAAGTAAACTTTTTCAAACCGAGAGGTGACAGGTATCAGGTGACAGGTAACAGGCAATAAGAGTCTGCCTTTCTTCCACCTGTCACCTGTAACCTGCCACCTGTTACCTTGTCGTGCCTTTCGGATCACAAATTACTTGAGGGAGGAGGCAGAAGTGCAGATTGCTGACCGCTTATCCAAAATCCCCCCCTACCTGTTCATGGAGCTGCGCAAGAAGATCAACCAGGCGAAGGCCGACGGCGTCGACGTCATCAGCCTCGCCATCGGGGACCCCGTGGAGCCCACGCCGGCGGGCGTCGTCGAGGAGCTGTGCCGGACGGCGCGGATCGCCGAGAACCACCGCTACCCCACGGACGAGGAAAAAGGCATGTACGCCTTCCGGGAGGCTGTGGCCGCCTGGTACCGCGAGCGCTACGGCGTCGACCTGAACCCCGCCGACGAGATCCTGGGGCTCATCGGGTCCAAGGAGGGCTGCCACCACTTCATCCTGGCCTGCACGAACCCCGGCGACGTCGTCCTGATGACCGACCCGGGCTACCCGGCCTACCGCGCGAGCATCCTCATGGGCAACTGCGAGCCCTGGTCCATGCCGATGCTGCCGGAAAACGACTACTTCCCCGTCTTCGAGGAGATCCCGAGGGACGTCGTCAAGCGGGCCAGGGCCATGTTCCTCAACTACCCCAACAACCCCACGGGTGCCTGCGGGTCGCGGGAGTTCTTCAAGAGGGCCGTCGAATTCGCGAAGAAGAACGACATCGCCGTCTGCTACGACAACCCCTACAGCGAGGTGGTCTTCGAGGGGCAGGAGCGGCTGAGCTTCCTCTGCGTCGACGGGGCCAAGGACGTGGCGGTGGAGCTCAACTCGCTCTCGAAGCCCTACAACATGACGGGCTGGCGGATCGGCATGGCCATGGGCAACCCCCGGATCATCGCCGCCATCAGCAAGGTCAAGGAGAACACCGACTCGGGCATCTTCAACGCCGTGCAGTTCGCGGGCATCAAGGCGCTCAAGGAGGAAAACGAGAACATCACCCGGATGCTCGAGATCTACCGAAGGCGCCGGGAGCTCGTGCTCGGGACGCTCCGGAAGATCGGGATCGACTTCAAGGCCCCCAAGGGGACCTTCTACCTCTGGGTTCCCGTGCCGAAGGGCATGACCTCCCTGGAGTTCACCGATCGTCTCTTCGAGAAGACGGCCGTCGTGGTGGCCGCGGGCCCCGCCTACGGGAAGTACGGCGAGGGGTTCATCCGGATCTCGCTGACCGTGCCCGACGCGCGCCTCCAGGAGGCCATGGCCAGGATCGAGAAGGAATTCG
>JAGPKU010000048.1 GCA_018053845.1 Syntrophobacterales bacterium | reverse complement strand
TCCCTCGGCTGTGGACCCATGATCGGCTCACCCACCCCGTTTCTTGCCCCGCGCCGGCGAAGGGCCGACGCTCACAGGGCGCGACGGTAACACATTTCGGATCGCGGCACCACCCTGTTTTGACCGGCAATCAGCCGCCGGCCTTTCGGACATTCGCTTCGACGAACGACCAGTTCACCAGCCGGTCGAGGGACGCCTCCACGAAATCCTTCCGGCGGTTCTGGTAGTCGAGGTAGTACGCGTGCTCCCAGACGTCGATCGTCAGCAGCGGCCGAAGCCCCTGCGTGATCGGGTTCTCGGCGTTCGGCGTCTTGACGACCTTGAGCGTCTCTCCCTCCGCAACGAGCCACGCCCAGCCGCTGCCGAACTGGCCCAGGGCCGCCCCGAGGAATTCCCGCCTGAAATTTTCGTAGCTCCCGAAATCCCGGTCGATCCGCCTGCCGATCTCGCCGGCCGGCCTGCCGCCTCCCCCGGGCTTCATGCCGTTCCAGTAGAACGTGTGATTCCAGACCTGGGCGGCGTTGTTGAAGACGGCCGCCTGCCCGGGTTTTGCGGCAGAGGCCCGGATCACCGCCTCGAGGCCCATCTTCTCGTAAGGGGTGCCCCTGACGAGGCCGTTGAGGTTGTCGAGATAGCCCCGGTGGTGCTTCCCGTAGTGGAACCCCACCGTCGCGGCCGAGATGACCGGCGCCAGGGCGTCCTCCGCATAGGGCAGCGGAGGCAGTTCGAAGGGCCCCGCCGTCTGCGCGGATGCGTCCGTGGACCGCCCTGCGGGGGCAAGGGCCAGCAGGGCGCATCCCGCCAGGGACGCCTTCATGAACTCACGCCGCGTAAAACCGCTTGCGATGACCCGATCTTCCATGGCGCTCCTCCTGTTCGGTTCTTTCCTCGCGCCGGTCCGGCCCCGACGGTCCTTCATGCTAGCAGAATCGGCGGGGAAAGAACAGGGGCCGGACCCGCCCGCCCGTCGCCTTCGCCGGGGGAGCGCCCGATGGGGTTGCAGCTTCCCCGCGTTTCCGTTATAGTCGCCCGGGCTGCGGACGGCAGGGATGTCCCCTGGAGGTTTTGCCGCCCCCGTTGCCTTTGCCGCTGCAGCAGAGCGCCGATGAGCAGCCATCACACCATGGAGACCCGCACATCCCTGGAGAGACTCCGGGGGCTGGCAGGCTTTTACATCCGCCGCACCCTTCTCGGCCGGGACATGCCGCTGCTGGCCAGCTTCAAGCTCACCTACCGGTGCAATCTCAGATGCGCCCCCTGCCCCTATCACCGGCGGGCCGATGCATCGGGAGCCTCCATCGGCTGGGAGGCCGCGGAGGCCGCCCTCGACGCCCTGGTCCGCGCCGGGTGCCGGATCGTCGTCTTCGAGGGGGGCGAGCCCCTGCTGTGGCGCGACGGGGGGAGGAGCTTCAGCGATCTTGCCCGCCGGGCCCGCGAACGGTTTCTCTGCACGGCGGCCACGACGAACGGCACGCTGCCCCTCGACGTCCCCGTCGACGTCCTGTGGGTGAGCCTCGACGGGATGAAGGAAACGCACGATCGCCTGCGGAGCGGCTCCTTCGACCGGGTGTGGGAGAATCTCCGGAAGCCGCCGCGGGGCAAGCTGCTCGTCCACTTCACGATGAACCGGGAAAACTGGCGGGACCTCCCGCACCTTCTCGACGCGTTGAGGCGCAGGCCCGCGGTGCGCGGCGTGACGCTGCAGCTCTTCTACCCCTACGGGCAGGGCGAGGACGACCTGGCCTTGCCCCCCACCGAGCGGCGCGAGGCGATCGGCCTGGCCATCCGTCTCAAGGAGCGCGGCTACCCGATCATCAACTCGAGGCGCACCCTCGAGAGGATGATCACGAACGGCTGGACGTGCCGCGACCGGCTGCTCGCGAACGTGGACCCCGACGGGTCCGTCACCCAGGGATGCTACGTCCGCAGCCGCGGCGAGGTCCGCTGCAGCGACTGCGGGTTCACGCCCGTGGCCGAGCTCTCGGGGGCCTTCGCTCTGGCCCCCGGCTCCATCCTGGCCGGCTGGAAGGCCTTCGTGAGCCCGTGACCTCTATTTGGCCCCCTCCATTTCCATCCGCAACGCCAGCACCTCCATCAGGTCCTTCAGCGTGACGATCCCCGCGAGTCGGCCGTTGTCGACGACCAGGAGGCGGCTGTTGCCCGTCTCGTTCATCATGCTCAGCACGGACAGGGCATCCGTGTCGGGACCGATGACGGTCGCCTCGTCGCAGCGCCCGGCCGCTTCCCCCACGGTCCGGCGGGGCCACTCGGACCGCGGCACATCCTTGAGCGACCGGACGGTGAGACACCCGACCAGCTCCCCGCCCTGCACGACGGGGTAGATCTGATGATGGCTCCGGTAGAGGTATTCCTCCACGAAGTCCTGCAGGGTGACGCCCGGCGGGACGCTGACGGGGTCTGGGGTCATGAAGCGGCTCACCTTGAGCCCCGACAGGGCATCGCGGGTCAGGACCTGCCGGTACGAGGCCCGGGCGGCGCCGCGCAGAAACAGGCCGATCATCGCCTGCCAGAGGCCCCCGATGAAGTTGCCCTCGATGATCTCCCAGAGCCCCAGGGCGATGAAGACGACCCCGAAGGCCGAACCGACCCGAGAGGAGATCATCGTGGCCCAGCGCAGATCCCCTTTCCAGGACCAGAGGGCGGAGCGGAACACCCGGCCCCCGTCCAGGGGAAACGCAGGCAGGAGGTTGAACAGCGCCAGGATGACGTTGACCCAGACGAGGTAGAAGAAGACGCCGTTGATCGCCGCAGGCCAGCCGAAGGACTCCCCGGCCCGGAGGATGCCGTAGAAGGCCGCCGCAAGGACCAGGCTGGAGACGGGGCCGATGAGGGCCGTGAGGAACTCGGCCTTCGCGCCGGGGGGCTCTTCGCTCATCTCGGCCACGCCGCCGAAGATGAACAGGGTGATCCCCCGCATGGGAATGCCGAAACGCCGGGCGACGAGGGAATGGCTCAGCTCGTGAAAGATGATGGAGAGGAACAGCCCCGCGGCGCCGGCCACCCCCATGGCCCAGTAGTCGGCCGCGGGCATGTCCTCGTAGTAGGCGGGGAAGACGCCCCTGGCGAGCGACCATGTGATGAGGACGGCCAGGATGATCCAGCTCGAGTCGAGCTTGACCTCGAAGCCCAGCAGCTTGAAGAGCGTCACCCGGTTGCCGAACATTCCTCTTCCTTCCCTCTGACACTGTGCTCTGACCCTTGGACCCTGTTCTATGCCCTGCCGTATGTTTCCGTAAGCTCGAGCAGCCAGCGCTCCAGGCGCCGGTCCAGGTGCCCCGGCAGCATGCGCCAACGCCACCAGGCGCCCTTGCCTGCGGGCTTGTTCATCCGGGACTCTGCGCCCAGGCCCAGCACGTCCTGCATCGGGATGATCGCCGTCGATGCCACGGACATCATCGCCAGGCGGATCATCGCCTCGTGGACACGACCCGCCGGGACCCTGCGGCCGATGTAGTCGAAGAACCTCTCCCTCTCTTCCTTTCGCGCATCCCTTTCGAACCAGCCCCGCACGGTGTTGTTGTCGTGGGTGCCCGTGTAGACGAAATCCCTCTCGGTGTGGCTGTGGGGGGCGTGATGCTGCGACCCGGCCCCGGAACCGAAGGCAAAGAGCAGGACCCGCATGCCCGGCAGCCCCAGCCGGTCGAGAAAGGTGCGGACCTCGGGTGTGATGTCCCCCAGGTCCTCCGCCACCAGGGCGCCCCGCGGCGCCTCGCGCAGGACGGCGCGGAACAGCTCCGGGGCCGGCGCCGGCACCCATTTCCCGCGCGCGGCGGTCCGGTGACCCGCCGGGACCTCCCAGTAGGACACGAGGCCCCTGCAGTGATCGATCCGGACGAGGTCGAAGCGGTTCAGGTTGTGGCGAACCCGTGCCACCCACCAGGCAAACCGGCTCTTCCGGTGGGCGTCCCAGTCGTAGACGGGATTGCCCCAGAGCTGCCCCGTAGGGCTGAAGTAATCCGGCGGGACGCCGGCCACGAAGGCGGGCCGGCCCTCGGGATCGAGCTTGAACAGGGCGGGGTTTCCCCACACATCCGCGCTGTCGTGATGGACGTAGCAGGGCAGGTCCCCCATGACGGAAACCCCGAGACCCTTGCAGTATGCCTTCAGGGCGCCCCACTGCCTGAAAAAGAGGTACTGCCTGAACTTCTCTTCCTCGATCAGGGGGGCGATTTCCATAACGTGACGCGCGAGGACCCTCATCCTGCGCGTGCGAAAGCCCTCCGGCCATCGGTTCCAGGGCGCCCTCCCGAAGACCGCCTTGAGCGCCCTGAACGTGGCGTATTCGTCGAGCCAGCGGCGCTCGGTGCTGCAGAAAAGCTCGTAATCGTGCTGCAGACCCCTTGCACAGGCCGAGAACCGCCGCCACGCCTCCGAGAGAATCCTTTCCTTGAAGGCGGCGGCAAGGCGGTAATCGACGCGGCCCCGGGGGAACCGGGGCGCACCGGAGAGATCCTGCCTGCCCAGGAACCCCTCCTCGACGAGTTTGTCGGGACTCACGAGAAGGGGGTTGCCGGCGAAGGCCGACGGGCTGCTGTAGGGCGAGTCCCCCGTGCGCGGCTCCGTGGGGGCCAGGGGAAGCATCTGCCAGAGCCTCTGGCCGGAGCGATGGAGGAAATCGGCGAACCGGTAGGCCTCGGGCCCCAGGTCGCCGATGCCGTAAGGCGACGGCAGGGAGGTCACGTGCAGCAGGATACCGCTTCTTCTGGCCGGTTTCATTCCTTGCTTAATGCAGGGCCTCAGGGTTTGTCCGCCCCGTCAGCAGGTGCGACAGCTTCAGGGCGTCGCGCACGGCGTCGCCCTCCATCGTGTTGTCGAAAAAGACATAGACCGCCCTGCCCTCGCCGAGCCACCGGCGGATCGCCTCCGCACGCTCCTGCAGAAACGAATCGGGGTATCCGCCGCGGTAGGGCTCCTTCAGGGGACCGTGGAGCCGGATGTAGACGAAATCGGCCGTCACGGCATCGGGCGACCGCAGCCCGGCGAAGTCGAAAATGCAGAAGGCCATGCCGTTTCGCTTCAACGTATCACAGGTCTCCTCCCGAAACCAGCCGGGATCACGGAACTCGAAGGCGTACCGGAAACCCTTGTCCAATGCATGACAAAAGGCGTCCAACAGTCGGCCGTTGAAGGGAAACGTTGCAGGCAGCTGAAGGAGGACCGGACCGAGTTTCGGAACGAGGGCGCCAACCCGTCCCAGAAAGAGGGGGACGGTGACTTCCGGCTCCCCGAGCCTCTTGATGTGGGTGATATACCGGCTGGCCTTGACGGCAAACACGAAACCTTCGGGGGTCAGGTCGCGCCAGCGCGCCAGGGTCGATTCGAGGGGAAGGCGGTAGAAGGTGCTGTTGACTTCCAGGCTGCGGAACCGTGAGCTGTAGTGGGCCAGGAATTCCCGCGCAGGCATTTTCGGCGGGTAAAAGGACCCCCGCCAGGCGGGATAGGAAAAGCCCGACGTCCCGATGAAAAGGGAGTGTTTTGTCTCGCTTACCCCATGGCACCCCCTTTTCCCGTACCGGCCGGTTGTGGGCACAAAGCCCCGTGAAGTTATGAAGTGAGGGAGAGCAGAAGAGCGGAAATGGATAAATTCTTTTCTCCTATCCGCTCTTCCCAACTTCCGATCTTCCGATCCTCACTGCATTCCGCGATCATGCGAACAATCTCGCACGGCCCGTCACCCCACCACCATCTCGGCATGAAGCACGGTCACCGCCTGCCCGCCGATCAGGACGCGGTCGCCCTTCAGACCGACTCGGAGGATGCCGCCGCGTGCCGAGACCTGTAAGGCCGACAGGGACGTCTTGCCGAGTATCGCCCCCCAGTACGGCCCAAGGCAGCAGTGGGCCGACCCCGTCACCGGGTCCTCGTCGACGCCCACGGCGGGGGCGAAAAAGCGCGATACGAAATCGAAGCCCGTCGTGCTGCTGCGGCTGGTCAAAATGACCCCGCGCATGGCCACCTTCTTCAGTCGGGACATGTCGGGAACGAGTTCCCGGACGATGCGCTCGTCGGCCACCTCGACGAGGTAGTCGAACCGGTTTCGACCCGTATAGACCGGGGTCGCTCCCAGGGCCTCGACCAGTTCCGGCGGGGCGGCGGCCGGTTTCTCGGGTTCCGCCGGGAAGTCCATCTCGATCCAGTCGCCCCGCTTGACCGCGGAGAGGACACCGCTCCGGGTGTGAAACCGGGCGGTTTCGCCCGCCGCCAGCTCCCCGGTTTCCCAGAGGATGTGGGCGCTCGCGAGGGTTGCGTGGCCGCAGAGGTCGACCTCCACGGCCGGAGTGAACCAGCGCAGGGTATAGCTTGCGTCGTCCCTTTTTTCCAGGAAGGCCGTCTCCGAGAGGTTCATCTCCCGGGCCACGTCCCGCCGCCAGCCGTCATCGCGCGGCCCGGGCAGCACGCAGACGGCGGCGGGGTTGCCCCCGAAGGCCCGGTCCGTGAAGGCGTCAACGACGAAGATTTTCTGTCTCATCGGCCGGGTCCCTTCCCTGGATCGTCCCCGGGCGCCTTCGCAGGTGCGGGCTTCAGGAGGGCCTGCTTGATGTTGTTGGCCTCGTCGGCCTCGTCGACCTGCTCCGTGATGTCCATCCAGACCCGGACCGCCGTCGGCTCCGTGATCCGGATGGGACTGGTGTACGTGACCTTCCCGCCCGGGCTGCGGAGGGCCCGGTCGGGGTCGGCGGCCCAGAGGGTCGCGTAGTCGACGAACTGCACCCCGATCATGATCACGAAGCACGCGGCATAGGACTCCGTGGCCTTCCAGGCGCTCTCGGGCATGGGACCCGGGCCCGCGTTGCGGATCTCCACGACGATGTTGCCCGCCGGGTTGAGCGTGATGCCGTCGACGACCAGGTCCGGCTTGAGTTCCGGCGCCTCGGCCGATGCCGGCATGGCCGCAGCCAGCACGGCCGCCGCGGCGGCCAGCGCGATGACGAATCGATTCAGGTGTCTCATGGTACCCTCCCGTTCTGCATGCAGGTTCTTGCACGGCCGCCCGGGCCGTCATATCAGGTAGCTGTGCAGGCTGTCGAGGTAGTTGACCCCCAGGTAGGTGAACAGCACCGACGCGAAGCCCGCAATGGCCATGATCGCCACGCGCTTGCCCCTCCAGCCGCGGACGAGTCGGGCGTGGAGCAGCGCGGCGTAGATGAGCCAGGTGATGAGCGACCAGGTCTCCTTCGGGTCCCAGCTCCAGTAGGATCCCCAGGCGAAATTGGCCCAGACCGAGCCCGTGATGATCCCCAGGGACAGGAAGATGAATCCCATGATCGTGCTGTGGTAGATCAGCTCCTCGATGGTCCCCTCGTCGGGCAGATGCCCGCCGCCGCCGTTCTGGGGGTTCCCCGCGCCGGAGACGAAGCGACGGGCGAAGAACAGGACCCCCAGCCCGAAGGCGATCGTGAAGGCCCCGTACCCCATGAAGCAGGTCACCACGTGGCTCGTGAGCCAGTTGCTCTGCAGGGCGGGGATGAGGGGCTGGATCCGGGTCGCCTCGTCGGGGGACAGGGAGGCGTAGGCCATCGAGAGAAAGGCGACGGGCGTCACGAAGGGTCCGATGACCCGGTTGCGGATGCGCCACTCCGTGACGAGGTACAGCAGCATGATCGCCCAGGAGAAGAAGATCAACGACTCGTAGAAATTGGCCAGGGGCGCGTGCCCGAGACCCATCCGGTAGGACTCCCACCACCGCACGGCGATGCCGGCCGTGTGCAGGGCGAAACCGACGCGGGCCGTCCCCGTTGCGAGCTTCCCCCAGTATTCGTCGTCCCGCAGCACGCGGATCAGGTAGAAGGCCATGGCGACGAGATAGATCACCGTCGCCCAGCCGAGCATTTTCGTGTTCATGCGGTTTCACCCCTGTAGAGCCGGATGATCCGCCCGATCTCCCGGTCGAGCTTCACGGCGTCTCGGTTGCATCGCCCGGCGACGGCGATGCGCACCCTGCCGTGCCGGCGGTCCACGCGGACGAAGACCTGCCGGTGGGACGAGAAAAAGGTGAGGAGAAACCCGGCCACCAGGAGGAACGCCCCCGCCCCGACGATCGGGACCCCGGGGTCGCGGCTGACCTTGAGGCCCGTGTAGAAGGACGTCTCGATCCCCTCGAGGGCGAAGAGGTAGGGGCTGTAGAGGCCCGCGTTGAACTGCGGCACCTGACGTGTGATCCCCGGGTTCTGTTGCTCGATCGCCTCGATGAACTTGAACACCCAGAACGCGAGGGCTTTGTCACCGGCCGTGATGCCGATCTTGACCGCCGGGCCCATCCGCATGAGGTTCCCCTCGACGCGCAGGATCTCCACCCGGGCCTTCCCGCCGTCGATGGCGAAGCGCTCGCCCTGCCTTGCCCTCTTCTCGACCCGTTGCCCTTTTCCGGTGATCGTGAGGACGACCTCGCCCGGAACGGCGCCGTAGGTCGACTGGTAGAACCGGATCCCCTCGAACTCGAGCGGGTGGTTGACCATCAGGACGCCCCGGGCCCGGAGGTCCCCGTTCTTCAAGAAGGACAGGTCGGACCGGTAGAGCCTGGGCATGCCGCTGTCGTAGAATTCTACGTTGAAGTCGTCGCACCGGACGTCGAACCCGAGCTTCATCTCCCCCTTGCCGCCCCGCAGTTCGATCGTGTCGGCCGACCCGCCCTCGGGGATGTTCACATGCCCCTCGAAGCCCAAGAGCGAGCCGACGACGGCACCGAGAATGATGACGAGCACGCCTGCATGGATCACGTAGACCCCGAAGTGGGACCAGGCGCCCCGTTGGGCCGAAAGCCAGATGGTCCGATCGGCCTGTTTTCGCTCTACGGCTCCGAGGGACTTCTGCAGGGCGCGCTCCATCCGGCCCGCCTCGTCCTCCACGCTGCCCTCCGCCTCGAGAACCCGATCCGGGGGCAGATCCTCGTAGAGACCCGGCCGGTCGGGCTCCGGACTGCTCCGGCAGCGGCGGAGCGAAACGGGCAGGCGGTTCAGCGAGCAGACGACGAGATTCACCGTGAGAAGCGCCATCAGCAGCAGGAACCATGGAGAACGGTACAGATCGGTCACCTGCAGGGCCCTGACGATCCCCGCCAGGACCGGCGGGAGTCTCTGGAGGCTCTCGCCGGCCGCCTCCTGCTGCGGGACCACGGTCCCCACGACGGCGGCCAGCGCGATGAGGATCAGCAGGGCGATGGTCAGCCGGACCGACGAGAAGAACGACCAGACCGGGTTTTTCTTCGAATTTTTTTTCGGGCTTTTCTGTTCCTGCAAAAAGGTTTCCCCGCGTTCTCCGTATTTCCGCCTTTCCTCGCTAACGCTCTTCAGAAGCAAATGCGCCACGCCGCTCAAGCGGCGGCCCCCTTCAGGAGACCTGAAGCGAGACTACGATGCCGCCACCCCGTCCATGAGGGCCTTGAGCTCCGTACCCTCGATCTTCTCCCGCTGCAGCAGCAGCTTCGCCCCCCGGTCCAGCACATCCCGCTTCTGCGAGAGAATCGAACGGGCAACCGCGTACTGCCCGTCGATGATGGTCCGGATCTCGCGGTCGATGAGCTCCGCCGTGGCCTCGCTGTAGTCGCCCCCCTCGGGGGCCATGGCGTCGAGAAAGGCCGCCCGCTTCTCCCGGGCGAAGTAGACCTGCCCGACCTCGGGGCTCATCCCGTACTCCTTGACCATGCTGCGCGCGATGTCCGTGGCGCGGGCCAGGTCGTTGTGCGCCCCCGTGGAGATGTCGCCGAAGACGATCTCCTCGGAGGCCCGCCCCCCGAGAAGGGTCGCGATCCGGTTGAGGAGCTCCGTTTTCTTCATGAGGAAACGGTCCTCCGTGGGGGCCTGCATCGTGTATCCCAGGGCGGCGATGCCGCGGGGGATGATCGAGATTTTCTGCACCGGGTCCGTGCCCGGCAGCGAGAGGGCGACCAGCGCATGGCCGAGTTCATGGTAGGCGACGATCTCCCGCTCCCGCGGGTTGATGAGGCGGTTCTTCTTCTCGAGGCCGGCCACGACCCGCTCGATGGCCTCCACGAACTCCGTCATCCCCACTTCCTGCTTCTCGTGACGGACGGCAAGCAGGGCGGCCTCGTTGACGAGATTGGCCAGGTCGGCGCCCACCATGCCCGGCGTCATGCCCGCGATCTTCTCCACGTCGACGTCGGGACCGAGCTTCACGTTGCGGATGTGCACCTTCAGGATCTCCTCACGGCCCTTCTTGTCGGGCCGGTCCACGAGGACGTGCCGGTCGAACCGCCCTGCCCGCAAGAGCGCCGGGTCGAGGATCTCGGGACGGTTCGTGGCGGCCATGAGAATCACCCCCGCGTTGGCGTCGAAGCCGTCCATCTCGGTCAGCAGCTGGTTCAGCGTCTGCTCGCGCTCGTCGTGGCCCCCGCCCGGCATGGCGAAGCCCCTGGCCTTGCCCAGGGCGTCCAGCTCGTCGATGAAGATGATGCAGGGGGCCTTCTGCTTGGCCTGCTCGAAGAGATCACGCACCCGCGCCGCGCCGAGGCCCACGAACATCTCGACGAACTCGGAGCCGCTGAGGCTGAAGAAGGGCACGGCGCTCTCGCCCGCCACGGCTTTGGCGAGCAGCGTCTTGCCCGTACCGGGAGGCCCGACCAGAAGGATCCCCTTGGGGATCCGGCCGCCGAGCCCGGTGAACTTCTTCGGGTTCTTGAGGAACTCGATGACCTCCTGGAGCTCCTGCTTGGCCTCGTCGACGCCGGCCACGTCCTTGAAGGTGATCTTGATCTCGTTCTCCATGTAGATCTTGGCCTTGCTCTTGCCCAGGGTCATGAAGCCCGCCTGCTGGCCGCCCATGCGCTTTATGAGGAGATACCAGATCCCGAAGAAGATCACGATCGGGAAGACCCACGAGAACAGGTCGCGCAAAAACGTGCTCTCCACCTCCCCCTTGAAGGTCACCTGGTACTTGTCGAGCAGCTCCGAGAGGTCCTGGTCCACCCGGTTGGTGCGGAAGGGCTGCGTCTCGCCCGGCTTGCCTTCCACCTTCATCTTCCCCTCGATGCGGTTGGCCGAGATGGCCACCTCGGTGACCTTGCCTTCCTTGAGCATCTTCAGGAACTGGCTGTAGGGGACGACCTGCGAGCTCATCAAGGAGGCCAGGTAGCTCTGGATAAGCAGGACCGCCCAGACCGCGAGAAGGACGTAGAAAAGGGAAAACTTGTGCTCTTTCTTCATGACCGCCGCCGTTCTCCAGTGGCCTTCCGGCCGTTTTGCGTTTCCGAGCCCCCTTTTGCCGTGCCCGGGCGAAGCGAATGTAAAATAGCAATTCGCGACGGCCCTGTAAATCGACATTTTCAGGGCCATGAAAAATGCCCGACGCTTCCGCCCCGGGCATTGCCGCTGTTGTCTCTGTTGCCGATCCCGCCGCTTTTCTTTTACGGCAGTTTCGACTGGTACTCCTTCAGCAACCCGTCGATCCGGGCCTCCAGCTCCACAAAGGCATCCTTCAGCATCTTCGCCTCATTGGTCAGGCGCATACCCTGGCGGTTCTCGGTCAGTTCCACCAGCGGCATCCCCAGCCGGTCCTCGGAGGCCCGCAGACGGCCCCAGGCGGCCCGGTAGGACATCTTCAACTTTTTCGCCGCGGCGCTGAGGCTCCGGCATTCCTCGACAGCCTCGAGCAGCTCGAAGCGGCCCGGCCCGAAGATGACGCGACCGTTCTTTTCGAGCCACAGCTTGTGCTTGATCTCCACGTCCGCTCCTTTTCGGCGCCCGGCATGGGATCTGCGTCCGGGCTCCACGGAATCGCGTGCTATTCTGCACGACAAGTGCGCTTATGTCAAACATGGCATAACTAATCGATATGATTGAGCATTTTCCAAGATAGAAATTGACATCATTCCCCGGATGCACGTATAATGCATTCCGAACGAAGACCGCAAGGGTCGGCGATCCATTCTTCCCGGACCGTTCCTTCATTCAGGGCGATCGCCCTGAACGAATTTACGCGGTCGGCACGATCAGGGGTCATGGGTCCGGGAGGGCATTGACCGGGCCGTTCGGGGCGGGTCGGCAGACCTGCACAACGCGGTCATGACGCACCGGTCTTCGTCACGGATCCCGGATGACTGCCGCATCGGCCCCTCTCTTCCCGCACGTCCGGAAGGCGATGTCCGTCCGGTGTCTCTTCGCATTCCCGTTCTCTGAAAGCACGAGCAGAAGAAATCCGCAAGCGCCGCTTCGTCGAATGAAGAGCGGCCGAAAGGAGGGATTCCGGTTTCGTCTCGTTGACATCAAGCCGTTCACACAAGGCAACCCAATGGAGGTCAGACATGGAAGAAAAGAAACTGCCTGATGTTCTCAAGAAGGAGACGAGCCGTCGCGACTTCTTGAGAGGGACCGCTACGGCGGCGGGAGGCGCGCTCGCGATCTCCGCCATCGGCGGCATCGCCCCGAAGAAGGCCGAGGCCCAGTACTCGGTCCAGACCGCGCCGGGCACCAAGCCCTTCGCGCAGAAGTTCCTCTACACCGCGCGCCACAACTGCACGGGCTGCCGGAGCTGCGAGTTCGCCTGCTCGCTGTTCCACACGGGCAACGTGCGGCCCGATCTGGCCCGGATCTGGGTCGAAAAGTACAAGGACATCGTCGACGTGCCGGTCATCTGCTGGCAGTGCGACGATGCCCCCTGCATCGCCGCCTGCCCGACGACGCCGAAGGCGATCACCCGCGACGCCAAGAGCAACGGGATCATCCTGAACGAAAAGGTCTGCCTGGGCGCCAAGTGCATGAAGTGCGCCGAGGCCTGCCCGGCCCAATACGTCCGCGGCAACCCCGACACGGGCCAGCCCCTGATCTGCGATCTCTGCGGCGGCGACCCCCAGTGCGTCAAGGCATGCCACGCCCAGGCGGGCAACCCGCAGGGGCCCTGCCTCATGAGCCGTCCCGTGGGCATCGGCATGAACATGTCCTTCCGTAACGTGACGCCGGAAGAGGCCGGCAAGGACCTTGCGAGCCTCCTGTTCTATCCCAACGTCGAGGGCAAGAGGGTCGTGCCCGCGAAGACCAGGAAAGGGAGGTGATCACCATGGCAGCACCCAAAGGCGGAAATTTCGGAAAGGTACTGGAGATCGACCTCAGCAGGCAGACAACCAAGACTCGCGAGGTCTCCGATGAAATCTTCCAGCAGTACATCGGCGCCCGCGGCCTCGGGGCCTACTTCGCCGTGACGGAGTACAAGGCGGGCAAGAACCCTCTCGACGAGGACGCCTTCGTGTTTGTGGGTTCCGGGCCCCTGTCCGGGACCATGTGCGTCTCCCCGAGGACGAGCATCGTCAACAAGAACCCCTACACGGGCCTTCTGAACCACGGCGAGTGCGGCGCCCACCTCGCGAGCGAATTGAAGTGGGCCGGCTGGGACGGCATCTACATCAAGGGCCGGGCGAAGAAGCCCGTCTGGTTCTCCGTCGTCAACGACAAGGTGGAGTTCCGGGACGCCTCGAAGATGTGGGGCAAGACGACGGACGAGACCCACGAGATGATGATCAAGGAGATGAAGGACTCCCGCATCCGCTCGATCGTCATCGGCCCCGCAGGCGAGAACGGCGTCCCCTATTCATGCCTCATCGTGGAGCGTTTCCGGGCTGCGGCGCGCAGCAACGCGGGCTCCGTCTTCGGCGACAAGAAGCTCAAGGGCTTCGCCGTGCGCGGCACGAAGTACGCCGTGCCCGTCGTCGACAACGCCAAATTCCTTGCCGCCGCCCAGGTCGCCAAGGAGACCAACATCAGCGACCCCGGTGCGGGACGGCGGAAGGTGTGGGGCACGGCCAGTTCGCTCGAAACGAACAACTTCGTCCTCGGCTCGCTCATCGTCAAGAACTTCCAGACCACCTGGTGGCCCGACGTCGTCAAACTGGGCGCCGAGGAGGCGGAGAGGAAGTTCTGGAAGCGCCACGTGGCCTGCACCAACTGCGTCACGCACTGCCTGAAGCTGGGCGTGCTTCGCGACGGCAAGTACAGGGGCCTCATCGCCGAGGCCCCCGAGTACGAGTCCGGCGGCCTCCTGGGCTCGAACCTGGGCATGAAGGACTTCGACCAGATGACGGCCCTCATCGAGGCCTGCGACGCCTACGGCCTCGACTACATCTCCACGGGCGGCGTGCTCGGCTTCGTGACGGAAGCCGTCGAGAAGGGCGCCCTGAAGCCCTCCGACCTCGACGGCCTGAAGCCCGTCTGGGGCGACGGCGACACCTACATGAAGCTCATCGACAGGATCGCCTACAAGCAGGGCAAGGCCGGCAAACTGCTAGCCCTGGGCGTGGCGAAAATGTCCAAGCAGATCGGCAAGGGCACCGACGCCTACGCCAACGTCGTGAAAGGCCGAGAGCTTGCGGCCCACGACCCGCGCGGCGACAAGAACCGGTACTACAGCTACTGCATCGGAACCAACGGGGCGGACCACGCAGAGGGCGCAAGCAGCGCCGATCTGTGCCGGGTGGCCATGAACGACTCGCTGTGCCTGTGCACCTTCACCTCCTCCGGGGTCTGGGGCGCCTCGACGGACAAGATCGTCGTCGACATGCTCAACCCGCTGTGCGGCTGGAACTGGAAGACCGACGACTACTGGCTGGCCGCCAAGCGCATCCTGACCGCCGAGCGCGCCTTCAACGTGCGCGAGGGCATCAGTGCCAAGGACGACCGGCTGCCGAAGCGGATGTACGCCGAGAAGCTGCCCGCGGGTCCCAAGAAGGGCGTCGTCTTCACCGAGGAGGATCATACCAAACGCCAAACCGACGCCTACAAGTTCCTCGGCTGGGACGAGAAGGGGGTCCCGACGGAGGCCACGCTCAAGGCCTTGAACCTCGAATTCCTCATCGACGACGTCAATGCGGCCCGAAGAAAGTACAACCTCTAAGGTCCTTTCATGATGACAGGGGCGGGTGCGCCGATCACCCGCCCCTCTTGTTTCTGCTTTCCGTCACATCGGACGGCGTCCATCCCCCCATTCACCGGACGACCCGGTACTGCCGTGAAGCAGCAGCTGCGACGCCGCTGGAGCAAGCTGGACAGGGCGGCTATGTCAAACGAGACATAACATCGCGATTTGACGACAGAATTTCAAAAAATTGTTTGACTTGAAACCTGGCATGCGTTTATATTGCGTCGAACCGAGGACGCCCGATGCGGTTCTCGTTCGTGATCCGAGGGGCCCTTTGCCGATCCTCTTGCAGAAGGCCGACCTTGCGGGAGAGGTAGCAGTCAGGGGAGTGGTTGTGCGGAAAGCTGGCTGTGAAAGCGGCTTCCGGCGGTCGTGCGGCATCCGCCCCGCAGCGGAATGTCCGGAGTTCGACGCGTATCCCGGATGATTGCGACATCGGACCGGATCCCCAATTCCCAATCTCCGCCGCGCAGGCGACCCGGGCAGTCCGGGCATGCGACGCCGTCTTTCCGCGGAATCCATCACAAAACACGCACGGGAACATTCCGGACGAAGGGAATGCGCGCGTGCTCATCGAAAGGAGTTTGATTCATGAAGAAGGGATTGATTGTGTTCACCATCGCTCTCGCCGTGACGCTCGCCCTGACGGGCATGCTCTTCGCCCAGGGGAAGAAGGGACCGGCCGCCGACGGCAAGGCCGTCTGGGACTTCATCCAGAAGGAGAAGTACCAGAGCTGGAAGATGTGGCCCGGCACCGAGGCCCAGTACAAGGGCCCCGAGCCCCACGGCGCCTTCCTGACGACCTACGTCAACCAGGCGGCCTTCGACTCCATCAAGGCCAAGAAGGGCAAGTTCGCCGACGGCTCGATGATCGTCCAGGACAACTTCGACAAGAACAAGAAACTCAAGCACATTGACGTCATGTACAAGGTCAAGGGCTACAACCCCAAGGGCGGCGACTGGTTCTGGGTGCAGTTCAAGGCCAACGGCAAGGTGGACCAGGAGGGCAAGATCGACGAGTGCATCAAGTGCCACGAGGCCCAGAAGACCAACGACTACGTCTACACGAGCAAGATGAAGTAAGGCCCTGCGCCGGTTTCCCGGCGCGATGCTGCAGGGGACATTGCACGGAACGTGAGGGAAATATACAGGAAAGGGGACAGCTTGAAAGGAGGTGTCACGGTTTCATTTTCGATGAGGTGTCAAGCCGTTAACACGAGGCAATCCAATGGAGGTTAGACATGGAAGAAAAGAAACTGCCTGATGTCCTCAAGAAGGAGACGAGCCGTCGTGACTTCTTGAGAGGGACCGCCACGGCGGCGGGAGGCGCACTGGCCATCTCCGCCATCGGCGGCATCGCCCCGAAGAAGGCCGAGGCCCAGTACTCGGTCCAGACCGCGCCGGGCACCAAGCCCTACGCGCAGAAGTACCGCTTCGCCGAGCGGCAGAACTGCACGGGCTGCCGGAGCTGCGAGTTCGCCTGCTCGCTGTTCCACACCGGCAACGTCCGCCCCGCCCTGTCTCGCATCTACATCGCCAAGTACAAGGACATCGTCGATGTGCCGGTCATGTGCTGGCACTGCGACGACGCCCCCTGCATCGCGGCGTGCCCCACGACGCCGAAGGCGATTCAGAAGGACGCCAAGACCAACGGCATCGTCCTCAACGAGAAGATCTGCCTGGGCGCCAAGTGCATGAAGTGCCAGGAAGCCTGCCCGGCCAAGTACATCCGCGGAAACCCCGACACGGGCCAGCCCCTGATCTGCGATCTCTGCGGCGGCGACCCCCAGTG
>JAGPKU010000138.1 GCA_018053845.1 Syntrophobacterales bacterium | reverse complement strand
AAACTTTGAGCGGTTCACGGCCAGGAGGATTTCTCATATTCCCGGAATTGCCAAACTCTGTGAGTCCCCCGGCAAAGCCGGGGGATTACTTAGGGGAATTTATTGTGAGGCAATTCGCTTGACAGTGTCATTCCCCTTCACTATATAATGGCCGAGGCGACGGTGACGAGCGATCGGACTGCGAGGGGATGAGCCCGTTTCCCGGTGAAAGGAGTCTTGAAAAAGCGCCACGCAAAGCAGCCCGATGCCGGACCCGAAGCTTCGCGTCGGGCCGGGATCGGCGGAAATCGGCAGCCGGCGCGAGGGCGTCAGAACGCCGAAAAGGGCCACCAACATCCATTTCATGGCAGAGGAAAGGAGGACGGCTATGGCGCATCGTGTCTTCATTCGCTCCCTGGGTGTCATCGTCTTGTCTGTCTTGTGCATGTTGTTCGCCTTCGCTCCGGCCTCGCGGGCGGACATGCCCGTGACGTTTCTCCCCATCGAGCCGGCCGGGGCTGCGCACTACGGATGGGGGTACAATCTGACCACCAAGCAGTTCACGGCCCCCTGCGTTCAGTACAATCCCAGCGCCACCTATCCCGCAGACAACCCGGTCCAGGATTCCACCTTCGAATTCGTCGAAAACACCTCCGAGATCGTCTCGAAGTCCAACCTGAGCGTCAGCGCCTCCCTCAAGGTGCTCACCTTCGGCGGTACCTACAAGGTCGATAACAAGACCGATGTAGCAGCGGGCACCGAGAGCAGCACGTACAGCCAGGCGCTCTTTGCCAATACCTACCGGTACAACATGCCGATGTTTCTCGACATCGGGCAGGTCTCCTTCAAGCCCGCGGCCCGCAGCCTTCTAACGACGCCGGGCGGCAAGGGACAGTTCAAGCAGCAGTGCGGCGACGCCTTCGTCCTCGGGGTCCAGACAGGACGCGAGTTCGTCGGCACGGCCACGATCACCCGGCAGACCCTGAAGTCCTGGACCCAGTTCGCCAGCACGACAGGCGCCTCCGCGAGCGGTGCCTGGGGCTCCGCCAGCGGCAGCGTGGACGTCGGCAAGCTCATGGAGCAGACCTTCGGGGCCCAGAACATCGTGGTCAAGACCTACAGCACCGGTTCCAACCGGCCGAATCCCACGAAGGCCAGCGAGCTGACCGAGTATTTCCAGACGTTCCTGAACAGCACCGGTGCGGAGAAGACCGTCAAGCTGATCCTCGCCCCCTACCAGCTCGTCGGGGATTACCCCTGGGAGAACCCGCTGCAGGAGACCACCAAGGACGACTACATTGGGATGATGGTCGTCGGACTCTGGGAGCTCAAAGCGGCCATCCGCGACGCCAATTTCATCCTCGACCCCACGACGGCCGGCATGTTCGCCATCGGTTCGCAACCGGCCAAGCGCAGCGAGCGCGTGGCCTACATCCGGCAGCTGCGGGACGCATGGCAGCGGGAGTATGAATCGCTCCTGAAGGCCGCCCAGCGCTGCAACGACCAGTTCACCCCCGCGTGCCGGAGCCTGGCGGAGTTCTACGATCGCAACCGCAACCTCGCCGCCCAGCGGTACGCGGCGATGCCCGATCGCTACCTCAGTGACTGTTACCAGCCTATGGTCCTGAAGGACGTGACGCAGACACTGAAAAACGAACTGATCCGGCGTGATTTCGGTACCCCGGTTCTGGGGGACACGGAAACCGGCGGGGCGCCCAGCCGGGTCGTGGCGGAACTGACCTTCCGGCCGGACAAGACTCAGCTCAAGGCCGCTCTGTCCGTCATGAAGATGGAGTGGAACCGACCCCACGTGAACGGCGCGCCCATCCAGCCCGCGGACAAGGACACGAAGCATTATTCCACCTGGGCGCTCCAGGCGCAGGCAACCGTCTTCGACCTGGAGAATCCCCAGCGGTACGGTTTCGGTTCCGAGAACCTGCGGCACTGCACCTGGAAGGATGCGGGGGTGGACGCCCCCCTGATGCCCGTACCCCCGGCCATGCCTCAGCTCTATCAATTCGGGTTCGGCCAGAAATCGGCCCACGGGTACGTGGACGGCAGATCGGGAGCGCATCCCAGGGGACAAGTGCATTTCGGCAACGGCCGGGGGGCCCTGGAGTTCATCACCTGCGAGGTGGACCGCACCGGCAAGGACAACAACCTGCAGTGTACTGATCTCGGCGTCCGCAATGTGAGTCTCCGGCTCACCAGCCTGCAGGACATGGACGCCGACCGCTGGCAGAGACCCGCGATCGCTCCCGCCCCCCCCACGGCCCTGGCAAGCTTCGAGCGGGGCCAGGCCGTCAGCGCCGCGGACAGCGGACAGTTCAAGCCGTACTCGGCGCTTCTCGCCCCCGCGCAGAAGACCCTCGTGCAGAAGGCCGAGACGAGGCGCACGCAAACGCTCGCGAAGCTCAAGACCGGGACCTTCAAGCTGCCCCAGGCCCAGATCAACCTGATCCAGAAGCGCCTGAAGCCCGTCTCCGTCGTGCCGCAGCAATTGCCCCGCTAGTTCAGGCTGTAAGGGGCCCCTGACCCGTTTGCCGGAGGGTGAGGAGCCGACCGGCTCTTCCCTCCTCACGGCTCTCCCGGCGAGATCCTGCGAGGTGCGATGTTCTGCTGACTGACGGCCCCGCCTTGCGTGATTTTCCGGCGATGGGTTGGAGGCTCATCCTCGAGCCCTCTTGTCCGGATCCGGGGCAGGCTCGATGCCGAGGCGCTTCACGACGTGGATGTTGAGCGCGGCCACCGTCTCCCAGCTCCGGGAGAAGACCTCCTCGAAGAGCCCCTCCAGGCTCCCCCAGTGGGGCGCCCGGCGGTAATTGGTGGCCAGGGCCTGCCGCTGCCGGTGCTTCCGGCGCTCGCGGCCGTTGACGCCCGTCGGCCGGGACCCTCAGCCTCCCGTGGCCTGCTTGACGTCGAGATCCATGCGGTAGTCGACGAAGATGGGGTTCGACACCAGGGTCCCGTGTTCCTGCATGTCGATCCGGTAGAACGCCCGCTCCCCGGGCCTGAAATACTCGTCCTCGTAGCGGACCGCCAGGGGCAGCGGGCCCTCGAAGACCTTCACGAGCTCGCCCGAGCGGATCAGCCGGACCCGCACCGCCGCCCGGGATTCGGGATCCCCGGAGATCCGGATCCGGATCACGGCGTTTCCCTTCAGGGCGATCTGCTCGCCCGAGAGGGCCCGCTCGCCCCCGTCGGCCGAGGAGACGGAGAACTCGTCGAGGCGGGCGAACTTCGGGTACGTGCCCCGGTAGGCGTAGGTCCTGCCGGTCCGCAGGGCCTCCAGGACGTCCTTGCGGGTGAGTTTCTCCACGAAGAAGCCCGTCTGGAAGTTCCCCAGCTGCTCGCCGGCCCCGTTCTCCCTGTGGTAGTGGGCCGTGGCGATGCCCCAGGCGGGGTGCTCGCGGTATCCCCGGCAGTAGTCGGCAAGCAACCGGTCCCAGAGGCCGCCGGGCTCGGTCACCGTGACGGTGTCGCCGTACAGGACGGCAAACCCGGTGTAGCCCCTCGACTCGTCCAGGACCTCGGGGTGGGGCGCCGTGTGAACCTTGACGGGCCCCATCTCCCGCACGCCCGACCGCGTCTCCACGTGGTTCCAGAAGGTGAGGCCGCCCTTGGCGCGCACGTCGTCGATGAGCAGCTGCCAGGGGGCGATCCCGGGATCCCCGCTGTAGGGGTCGAAGGGCGAGCTCCGGAAGGGGTCGCTGTTGGCGAGAAAGACGAGGCTCAGCACGGCCACGGCGATGCCGGCGACGCGGCAGGGGCCCTTCCAGCGGATCAGGAGCGCCC
>JAGPKU010000005.1 GCA_018053845.1 Syntrophobacterales bacterium | reverse complement strand
AGTTCGGCGGCGGCGTGCTCGACGTCAATGCCTCCGACAAGGCCTCGCGCTTCATCCGCTTCTGCGACGCCTTCAACATCCCGCTGCTGACCTTCGCCGACGTGCCCGGCTACATGCCCGGCACGCATCAGGAGTGGAACGGCATCATCAGCCACGGCGCAAAGCTCCTGCACGCCTACTCCGAGGCCACGGTGCCCAAGTTCACCGTCGTGACCCGCAAGGATTACGGCGGGGCCTACATCGGCATGTGCAGCAAGCAGCTGGGCGCCGATTACGTGATGGCCTGGCCCTCGGCCGAGATCGCCGTCATGGGCGCCGCCGGGGCCTGCAACATCGTCTACCGCCGCGAGATCGCCACGGCCCCGGACCCCGAGGCCAAGCGGGCCGAGCTGATCGCGGCCTACGAGGAGCAGTTCAACAACCCCTACTTCGCCGCCAAGATGGGCATCATCGAGGAGGTCATCGCGCCCCGTGAGACGCGCAAGCGCGTCGTGGCCCTGCTCGAGGCCTACAAGGACAAGGAGCAGATCCTGCCCGAGAAGAAGCACAACAACATCCCGCTGTAAGCGGGTCAGGACGCCGGACGGAAACGGGGGGGCCGATGCCGGCTCCCCCGTTTTTTTGTCCCCGATGAGGCACCCGGATCAGTACCGGGCGCTCCATTTTTCCCCGGCCGGGTACCACGAGGCCGTGCCGTTCGTCAGGGCCCTCGCCGAGGGGTTGAGGGTCGCCTTGTAGGTGCCGTTCAGGTTCTGCCTTTTCAGGACGACCTCGCCCGTCGTCTTGTTCCAGGACTGCAGGGTGATGACGTCCTGGGCCTGGGAGCCGTTGGTGTGGCGCCACTTCGCATCGAAGGTGTTCGTCCCGGCGCGGCGCGTCCACGTGCCGCTCCAGCCGCAGCACTCCTGCACCTGCCAGACCGAGCCGAGCGTCAGCAGGTCACTTGACGTACGGCCCGACAGGCTCCCGACAGGGCCCTTCGGGTCGTCCGCGGGGTTCGCGGGGGGCGACGCCATCCTCGCCCCGATGGGGGTCTTGTCCTGCGCGACGGCAAGGGTGCCGCTCAGCAGGATCATCACGACGGTCAACACGGAAATCATCAATCGGGCCTTCATCCATACCTCCTCTGAATCGGTTTGAATCGAACGCGTCCGCGGGTGACGCCGGAGCGTGTTTCTGCCGGTTCAAATTCTAGGCCACTTCGTCCGCCCCGGCCCTCGCCAGCGTGACGACGGCGAAGGCCGCGACCCCCTCCCCGCGCCCGATGAAGCCCATCTTCTCGTTCGTCTTGGCCTTCACGTTGACCCGCGAGGGCTCCGTCCCGAGCACCTTGGCGATGTTGCGCCGCATCTCCTCGACGAACGGGGCGAGTTTCGGCGTCTCCAGGATGACCGTGGAGTCCACGTTGTTGACGGCATAGCCGCGAACCAGGGCCATCTCGGCGGCCCGCTTCAGGATGACGAGGCTGGAGATGCCCTTGAGGCGCGGGTCCGTGTCCGGGAAGTGCCTGCCGATGTCGGCTTCCCCCAGGGCCCCGAGAACGGCGTCGACGACGGCGTGGATCAGGACGTCGGCATCGGAGTGACCGAGCAGGCCCCGGTCATGCCCGATCTCCACGCCGCCGATGAGCAGACGGCGCCCCTCGGCGAAGCGATGACTGTCGAAACCGAACCCCACTCTCATGGCACCCCCCTGAATCGGAGCATCCCCGCAGGTACATCCGTTGCCTTATGCCTGCCTGGAAGCGGCGAGCAGCGCCTCGGCGATCACCAGGTCCTCCGGCGTCGTGATCTTGATGTTCCGGTAATCGCCCGGGATCATCCGAACGGCGATCCCGAGTCGCTCGACCAGCGAGGTGTCATCGGTCGCGCGGATGCCGTCACGCAGGGCCTCCCGGTGCGCCCGCTCGAGGATGTCTCGGCGGAAGGCCTGGGGGGTCTGCGTGAGCCACAGGGCGCTGCGGTCGCAGGTCCGAAGGATGCGGCCGTCCGGGGCCACTTCCTTCACGGTGTCCTTGACGGGCACGCCGACCGTCACGGCGCCGCACTCCGCGGCCTCCCGGATGCACCGCTCGACCGTCTCGACACTGATCAGGGGCCGCACGCCGTCGTGAACGATCACGATCTCCGCATCCCGGCCGAGGGCATCGAGACCGGCCCGGACGGAATCCTGGCGTTCGCGGCCCCCGGCGATGACCGAGGCCACTTTCTTCAGGTTCCAGGGATCGATCACCTCGCTTCGCACCGACGCCGTGTCCTGCAGCGGCACGACAACGAAAAGCCCGTCCACGCCGGGGCACGACTCGAGGGCCTGCAGGGTGTGCACCAGGATGGGCCTGCCGGCAAGCTGCAGGTACTGCTTGGCCATTTCCCGGTTCATCCGGCTTCCCGACCCCGCTGCCGGGACGATCGCTACCGTCTTCATCCGCTCCCCCGCCGGACCCCCGGGGCGCACAACGAAAAGCCCGGGACCCTTGCGGGCTCCCGGGCTTCATCGACGGGGATCACAACGCTTCGACACTGTGATATTTCTTGTCGGGGACAACGGCCTTGAGCTCCGTGAAGATCATCCGCCCGGCCGTGGTCTGCAGGACGCTGGTCACGGTCACCTCGAGGGTCTCGCCCAGGTGGCGACTGGCGTGATCGACGATGACCATCGTGCCGTCGTCGAGGTAGGCGACACCCTGACCGGGCTCCTTGCCCTCCTTGATCACCTTTACGACCATGAGCTCGCCGGGCAGCACGACGGGCTTCAGGGCGTTGGCCAGCTCGTTGACGTTCAGGATCTTGATGCCCTGGAGCTCCGCCACCTTGTTGAGGTTGAAGTCGTTGGTGATGATCTTGCCGTTCATCTTCTTCGCGAGGGCGACGAGCTTGCCGTCCACGCCCTTGATCTTCGGGAACTCGTGATCGACGATTTCGATGCTGATGCCCGGGTTCTTCTGGACCCGGTTGAGGATGTCGAGACCCCGCCTTCCCCTCGAGCGCTTCATGGAATCGGAGGAATCGGCGATGTGCTGGAGCTCCTCCAGGACGAACCGCGGGACGACCAAAGTCCCTTCCATGAACCCCGTGTCGCAGATGTCGGCGATGCGGCCGTCGATGATGACGCTCGTGTCGAGGATGCGGTAGTCCGACCCTCCGCGGAACCCCTTGAAGGGGCCGAAGGCAGGCAGAGCGATCTCCTCGCTCTTCTTCGAACCGATGACGAGACCCAGATACCCGAGGATGCTGGCCATCAGGGCGTAGATCAGGAAGGCCAGCTCCTGCTGCTCCAGCACGGTGACAAACCGCAGCCCGTAGGACAGCAGGATGGCGATCAGAAGCCCGATGATGGTCCCGATGACACCCCCCAGGATGATGCGCAGCGAGAATCGTCGGATGATCTGCTCGATCTGGATGACGATGACAGCGGCGATAAAGCCCAGTAAAAAACCGATGATGGATAATTGGTATGAAGCCAAATACTTCAGGGCGATAAAATATCCGCTGATCGAGCAGATGCCGATGAGCAGTGAACGGATCAGCAAACGAACATCCCTCCTTTCCTAAAATTGGCATGACAGGATTTCAAAGAACCCGGCATCGCGATCATGCAAAAAAAGCTCCCGTGAAACCGGCCCGCCGTGTCCCGACCCGCCGAGGGCCCGCCGGAAAGGGTAAATGGGTTCGCCGGCCCGCGGGGCAACGCTCCGGGGACAACACAAACCCATCGTTTCGGCTTCTCGGAGCTCTAAAGACAACGCCGCAGGGAGCTCCGTCGCTCACTGCAGCGGGAACATGGCATTGATCTCGGCCTCGACCTTGGCCTCCGCCGCGCGGCTTGCGATGGAGATCTCCTTGATGAGCAGGTGCTTCGCCGTGTCCATCATCTTCCTCTCGCCGAAGGACAGGTCCTTGCCGTGCTTGAGGATGAAGAGGTCCCGCAGGACCTTGGCGATCTCATAGACGGAGCCCGTCTTGATCTTCTCCAAGTATTCGCGGTAACGCTTGTTCCAGGCCTGCTTGTCGATCGTGACGTCACGGGCACGGAGGATCTCGTAGATTTTCGGGATCTCCTTGGACGAGATGAGCTGGCGCAGCCCGATGGCCTGTGCCGTGTCGGTCGGGATCATGATCTTCATCCCGTTGCCGAGGATCTTCATCACGTAGAACTTCTGCCACGTCCCCATGATCTCCCGGTCTTCGATCGCCTCGATGAGTCCGACCCCCTGCGCTGGATAAACGGCCAATTCTCCTATTTTGAACATCTCCCCATTACCACCTCTCGCGGATTCCCCTCTATGACATTCCAATAGCCTGTGAATCATAAAGGAATTCGCCCGAAATGTCAACGGAAATGCTCGCGCAGGGGCGCCCGCCGGGTGCGCGGCCGGCGCTCCGCAGCGTTTCTCTTTATGATTCCAGTGGCTTAGGGAAGCAGCGGCCTCGTCGGGCCGCTGGGAAGTCGATGACGGGGCCGAAGGTGCCCGCCTCAGATGAAACTCTCGCGGATCCGGTCCAGGTCGCGGTCCAGCCTTCCGGGCTCTTCTTGCTGATAGCGCTCGACCGCCTGCCTGAGCTGCCGATAGGTGCCGGGCTCGGACAGGTCGTCGAGGGTCCGGTAGATGCCCCGGCGCCGTCCCAGCCGGAAGACGAGTCGGTCCGTCTCGGAGAGCTGAAGGTACCGGTCGATGATCCCCAGCAGCTTCTCCTTCTCCTCGGGCAGTTTGCCCTCCAGCTCCTCCAGCAGGTTCAGGATGTGATCGCTGACGATGCGGCTCTGAATCCCGTCGAGACTTTCTATGAACAGCCTGATCTCCTTGAGGATTTCCTCGTCCCCGAGGGGAGCGAACCCCCCCTCGCGCATCGCGTCGTACAGAGGGGTCCCCCGCCTGACCGACAGGGTGCGCAACCGGATGTGGTCCGGGTTGATCTCGCTGAGGACCCGGGCCGTCTCGACGGCATGCTCCCGTGACCACCGGCTGCCGCCGAGCCCCGGCATGACGTACTCGCACAGCGAGATGCCGGCCTCCACGATCCGCTTGCCCCCCTTGACGTGTTCCTCCGCCGTCGCCCCCTTCCGGATGAACCGGAGCACCTCGTCGCAGCCCGACTCGAGCCCGACGTGGATCCGCACGAGACCGGCCTCCCGGATGCGCCGGAGGTCCTCCACCGACTTGTGGGCGGCCGTCCGCGAACGGCAGTAGGAGGTGATGCGCTCGATCCCGGGAAACTTCTCCCGGAGATAGCGGAGCACCTCGACGAGATCGTCGGTCTTCATGATGAGCGTGTCGGCGTCCTGGAGAAAAGCGGTCCTGCCCCCGAAGTAGAGCCAGGCCGCCACGTGGCGGAACGGGTCGCTGAAGGAGCCCTCGTTGCCGAACACCCAGGAGACGACGGCGTCGTTGACCCGGCCCCCCTGCCCCAGCTTCCACGAGAGCTCGCCGACCGCATCGGCCAGGGCGCGCACGGCGTCGATGTCCTGCTTGATCTCCTCGACGGGGCGCAACTCGAAGCGGCTTCCCTTGTAGGTGTGGCAGAAGGCGCACTTGTTCCAGGGGCAGTTCCGGGTCGGTCGGATCAGGAGGCTGCGGGCCTCGCTGGGCGGTCGTATGGGACCCTGCTCGAAGCAGGCGTTCACGGTCATCGGTTCAGTCTTCCCGTTTCGGGTTTTTCAGGCAGACGATCATCAGGTTTCTAGTATAGGCATCGCGCTGTCTTCCGTCAACGCGGCGGGCGGCTCCTCTTCCTGTCCCCTTGGAGCCTGATTTCACGGCAGGAAGAACAGGGGGTTCCTGGCCCTGTTCTTCTCCCGGATCTCGAAATAGAGGTAGGGCTCCCCCCCCGGCTCCTGAGGCGGGCCGACGGAGGCGATCTTTTCGCCCTTCCGGATCCTTTCGTCGCGCCGGGCCACCGTGTTCTTCAGGTAGGCGTACACGGTCGTGAAGTTCTCGTCGTGCTTGACGATCACCGTTTCACCGTACCCCTTGACGGTGGATGCATAGATGACGGTGCCGGCCGCCGCCGCCTGCACCGGGGCGTTCTCCTTCGCGGCGATCTTGATGCCGTTGTACTTCATCCCGCTGGGCTGAATCCCGAAGCGGGCGATCACGGGACCCCGCAGGGGCCAGACGAAACGGCCCCGGTCGACCTTGATCTGCCCCTGCGTCTCCTCTGCCCCGTGGGGCCGCTCCGGCTTCTTGGCCGGCGGGGTGACCGCCGCCCGGTCCTTGAGCGCGGCATCGGGCGTCTTGACCGGGGGTGCGGGCGCCGGGGCCTGCATCGCAACCTGGCTCCGGACGGACGTCGGGGCCGGCGGCTCGGGCTTTCCGGGGGGCTTGGGCTGCGTCTTGTCCGGGGTGCCGGCCGCCGAGGGAAGGCTCCGGTCAGGCTTGGGCGCCGGGATTCGGTCCGTGATGCTCTCCTCCTTGACCCTGCCTTTCGCAGCGGGCGCGGCAACGCCCGTCGAGGCCCCCGCCGGAGCACCGGCCTGCGCGCCGTTCGGCTCCGCCGGGACCGGTGCCGCCCTTTCCGGGGCCCCGGCGACGGGGTGCCTGGCCTCCGCCGGCCTTGCGGGCGGCAGATCGATGACCTCGCGGGCGTCGGGGATGAAGACGACGCTCCCCGCGCTGATGCGGGCCGAATCGGTGATGTTGTTGATCTCGGCGAGTTCCTGGAGATCGACGTTGTAGGCCTTCGAGATGCGCCACAGCGTCTCGCCGGGCTTGACCCGGTGGTACACGCCGCGCATCCGCTCGGACGATTTCATGCTGCTGCGGTCGACGACCTGGACGGAACAGGAAAGAAGAGCGGCCCCGAGAAAGGCCATGAGGAAAAGTTTCCGTATGTTCGGAATGTGTTTCATCAATCCGCTTGCACGCCCCAAAGCCCAACGGCTTATCCGACCTTCTTACCCTCTCACCTTCTCAGCCTCTTCTTCACGGCTGCTCCATCTTCCATCCGTGCTCCCCGATCAGGCTCACGAACCGGCACCCCCCGAGGTCCTCCTTCTTCACGTCATCGGGGTTTTCCGAGAGCCGCGTCAGCTTGACCAGGTTCTGCGTATAGCGGCCCCCGACGGGGATCACCAGGCGTCCGCCGACGCCGAGCTGCTCCACCAGGGTGCGGGGGATCGAGGGCGCCCCCGCCGAGACGAGGATGGCGTCAAAGGGGGACTCCTCGCGCCAGCCGTACGTCCCGTCCCCGACCCGGATCACCACGTTGTAGTAATGCAGCGACTCGAGCAGCTTCCGGGCCCTCTGGGCCAGCGCGGCGATCCGCTCGATGGTGAACACGCGGTCGGCCAGCTCGGCGAGGATCGCCGCCTGGTAGCCCGACCCGGTGCCGAGTTCCAGGACCTTCTCGCGGCCGCCGAGCTCGAGGGCCTCCGTCATGAGCGCCACGATGTAGGGCTGCGAGATGGTCTGCTTCTCGCCGATGGGCAGCGGGTTGTCGTTGTAGGCCTGGTCGATGAGCCCCTCGTCGACGAACAGATGCCGGGGGATCTTCTCCATGGCCCGCAGGACACGCTCATCCCGGATGCCGCGGGAGCGGATCTGGGCATCGACCATCTTCTTGCGCTGTTTCTCGTACCGATCCATTCGCTAAGCCGTGCGGGGCAAGGCTGTCAAAAAAACGGAGGGCAAGGGGCCGAGAACGGAGCCCCCTTCTCACCCTCTCACCCTCCCGATCCCTTGCTCAAGGAGTTCCCCCCACACACGGGCCATTCAGAGGTACTTCCGCTTCGGCGGGATCCGGTAGACGTCCTCGACCGCCTTGTGGCGGCGGAACCCCATGGCTTCCCGCGTCACGATGAGGTAATAGTAGCGCAGCTGCGCGTATTCCCGGGCCCGGTTGTACCTCCGGATCTCCCCGTTGATCTCCGCCAGGGCCTCGACGCCGGGGCTCGAACCGGCCAGACGGATGCTCTCGGCGATCACCCGGTCGATCCTCTCCATCTCGGAGAGAGCCGCCGCCAGCGCTTCGCCCGCCCGGCCGAGAATCTCGGCCCGTTCCTTGAGTATCTCTTCCTGGGTTTTCTCCCAGGCCGACTTCCTCATGCAGTTCTAAAATCCCGCTTTTTCGAGCATTTTCTATCATTTCGATGCCCCCTTTGCAACCGAAAAGGTCCCTTTGACCGGCACTGCCTTTTCCAGTATGATGAACCGGCGCCGCAGGAGCGACGGGCCTTTCGGTCTCCGCGCAACGCGGCCGTCAAGACCGGACACACAGGAAAGGACGCCATGCCGACGCTGCAATCGAATATCCTGTCCCGGGCGGTGCGGGAGGCCTACCGGCGGGGCGAGGACGACGAGACGCTCAACCCCCTGGTCCTCGTCGACCCCTCGGGAAAGCCCGTGGGGAGGATCGGGAAGGGCGACACGGTCATTTTCTACAACATCCGCGGCGAGCGCGAGGTGGAGCTCTCGCGGAGCCTCACCGCGGAGGGGTTCCGGGAGTTCCCCACGGCCGGCCCCCTCGGCCTGCACTTCACGACCATGATCGAGTATTCCCGGGACCTCCGCGCCGACGTGGCCTTCCCTCCCGAGGAGGACCTGGAGGACACCCTCAGCGAGGTGCTCTCCCGCAGCGGGCTCCGGCAGGTCAAGATCACCGAGGCGGAGAAGGCGTTCCACGTCACCTACTTCCTCAACGGCAAGCGCGAGGCCCCCTACCCCGGCGAGGACCGCATCGTGGTGCCCACCCGCAAGGACGTGCGGCTCTTCGACGAGGCGCCGGAGATGTCCGTCCGGAAAGTGGCCGAGGCCACGGTCCGAGCGATCCGCGAGGGCCGCCACGACTTCATCCTCGCCAACTTCGCCAACGTGGACGTCGTCGGCCACATCGAGAACGAGACCGCCGTGGTGCGCGCCGTCGAGGCCGTCGACGGCGCCCTGGGGCTCGTGATCGGCGAGGCCCGGAAGGCGGGGGTGCCGGTCCTTGTCACCGCCGATCACGGCACCGTGGAGCGCTGGCGCTACCCCGACGGCACCGTCGACACGGGGCACACCGCGAGCCCCGTGCCCTTCATCCTCGTCGACGGCGACACCCCCCCGCCGCTGCGGCGCGAGGGCGAACTCGCCGACGTGGCCCCCACGATCCTCGAGCTCTTCGGGATCCCCGCGCCGAGGCGAATGGAGGGCAGATCCCTGCTGCTCTCGGGGCCGGCCGCGCCTTGCCGCAGGCTCGTCGTGCTCATCCTGGACGGATGGGGCTACAACCCCGAGACGAGGGGAAACCTGATCGCCAGGGCGTCCACCCCCGTCATGGACGGCCTGCTGGCCGCCCTGCCCTTCGCCACCCTCGCCGCCGCGGGCGAGGCCGTGGGGCTGCCGGCGGGCACGGTGGGCAACTCCGAGGCGGGGCATCTGCACATCGGCGCCGGGAGGCGCGTGTGCTCCGACCGTCTGAAGATCGACCGCGCCATCGAGGACGGGTCCTTCTTCGCCAACAGGGTCTTCCGGCAGGCCATGGCCGAGAGCCGCAGCCGCGGCACGGCCCTGCACCTCATGGGCATCGTCTCCTTCTTCAGCTCCCACGGCATGATGCACCATCTGCTCGCGCTGATGGAGATGGCGAAGCGGGAGCAGGTTGCCGAGATGTACATCCACGCCATGCTGGGGCGCCGCGGCGAGTTGCCCGAGAGCGGGGCCAACTACGTCAGGCAGATCGAGGACAAGTGCGCCGAGCTCGGACTGGGCCGGGTGGTCAGCGTGATCGGCCGCTACTGGTCCATGGACCGCGAGGAGAACTGGGACCGCATCGAGAAGACCTACCGGATGCTGGTGTACGGTGACGGATATCCGGTCAAAGGATGAGCGGCGGGCCGAACGCCTCAAGCCGCAAGGGAAGGAAATCCCCCTCTTTGCGCCTTTCGTAAGAGACGGTGTCGCAATTCCGATGTGGTCATTCCGCACAAGCGCAGCGCGATGCGGAATCCGGTCTTTTCGATGAGTTCGGGATTCCCGCTTCCGCGGGAATGTCATGATTTCGGCGTTTTTCAAGCTTGCGACACAGCCTCTAAAGGGGGGTGACAGGGGTATTTGACCCGTTACCATGTGTTGGATGCAGGGGGGAGCATGATGGAAGTCAAGATCGGCAAATCGACGCTGGCCATCGCCGAGGGGGACATCACGAAGGAAGCAACCGACGCCATCGTCAACGCGGCCAACTCGGGCCTTCGCGGCGGCGGCGGCGTGGACGGGGCGATCCACCGTGCCGGGGGGCCCGCCATCCTGCAGCAGTGCCGGGCCATCGGGCACTGCCCCACGGGCCGGGCGGTGATCACGACGGGGGGCAACCTCAAGGCCCGGTACGTCATCCACACCGTGGGGCCCGTGTGGAGCGGGGGGACCCGCAACGAGGCGGGGCTCCTGAAGAGCGCCTACCTCGAGAGCCTCAAGCTCGCCTCGGAAAAGGGACTGAAGAGCGTGTCCTTCCCGGCCGTCAGCGCGGGTGCCTACGGCTACCCGCTCCACGAGGCCGCCCGGATCGCCCTCGAGACCGCCGCCGACTACCTGAAGGAGCACCCGGAGATCGAACTCGTGCGCTTCGTGCTCTTCGGAAAGCCCACCTACGACGTCTTCGCCGAGGAGCTCGGGAAGCTGCGCTGAGGCCGCCGCGGGGCCGTCCGGTCCGTCACGACGTCTTCTTCCTGAACAGCTCCTCGAGGCGGCTGCGGGCGTCTTCCTTCTTCGCGGCCCGTGCGTCCCGGGTCCCGTCGTCGAGGAACGCGAAGAAATCGCAGAAATTGGCCCGGCCCTTTTCCACGACGCGCTCGGCCTGCGGCTCGCGGCAGTCGTTGTAGGCCCCGGGGCTGTAAAAGCTGCAGTTGAGACACGCGTGCAGATCCGCCCCGCAGCGCGGGCACGTCTCCTGCCGTCCAACGGTCCGGTCGATCCGGATCTCCCCCCCGCAGGCGTGACATCGTTTCATGCGGCGTCGCCCCCTTTCGTCCGCCGGAGCCGCTTGTCGAGCTCCACGACGGCGATGACCGACAGGGAAATCGCCACGATCGGCAGCCACTCGGCTCCCGCGATGGGCTCCGTCGACAGCAGCCACCGGAAGGGCGGCGCGTAGATCGCCGCGACGTGCGCCATCAGGGAGGCCGCAAGCCCGTAGGCCAGGTAGGGGTTGGTGAAAAACCCGATCTGAAAGATGGACCTCGTCTCCGACCGGCTGTTCCAGGCCTGGAAGAACTGGAAGAAGACCATGGTGGTCATGGCGATGGTCCGCGCCTTCTCGAGCGGCATCCCGGCCTGGAGCGCCCGGGAGAACTCGATGACGACGCCGAGCGAGATGAGCAGGCCCACGATGACGGTGCGCTGGATGAGCATCTTCGACATGACGCCCTCGGAAGGGTCCAGGGGGGGCCGCCGGACCACATCCCGGTCGCCCGGCTCGAAGGTCAGCGCGATGACCTGGAACCCGTTGGTCACGAGATTGATCCAGAGCAGTTGCGACGCCGTGTAGGGAATGGGGATGCCCAGCAGAACGCACCCGAGGATCGAGCCGATGGCGGCCACGCCGGTGGGGATGAGGAAAAAAACGACCTTGCGGATGTTGTCGAAGACGACGCGGCCCTCCCGCACGGCATGGAAGATGGCCGCGAAGTTGTCGTCGGTGACGACCATGTCCGAGGCCTCCTTCGCCACGTCCGTCCCCTTGCGGCCCATGGCAACCCCGAGATGGGCGGCGCGCAGGGCCGGCGCGTCGTTGACGCCGTCGCCCGTGACGGCCACGATTTCCCCGTGATCCATCAGCTGCCGGACGATCCGCAGCTTGTGGTGGGGGGCGACCCGCGCATAGACGGAAACCGTTTTCACCCGGTAGAAGAGGTCCTCGTCGGTCATCTGCTCGATCTCGCGGCCCGTGACGACCCGTTGGCCCGCCGTGTCGATCCCGACCATCCCCGCGATGGCCAGGGCCGTCGTCGGGTGGTCCCCCGTGATCATGACGACCCGGATGCCGGCCCGGCGGCAGTCGCGCACGGCCTGCACGGCCTCCTCGCGCGGCGGGTCGATCATGGCCTGGATGCCGGCCAGCGTCAGGTCGTGCTCCACGTCCTCGTGCCGCAGCACGGCCAGGTCGTCGGGGGCCTGCTTGTAGGCCATCGCCAGCACGCGCATGCCCTCGGAGGCGAAGCGGTCCGAAATCTTGAGGATCTCCTCCGTGCGCAGGCCGTCGCGCTCCATGCAGGTGACGCAGAGCTCGAGGACCTTCTCGACGGCGCCCTTGACGAAGATGTACTTCTCGTCGCCGTGCCGGTGCAGGGTCGCCATGTAGCCCCGATCCGACTCGAAGGGGACGATCCCGATCTGCGGGTAGCTCTGCCGTTCCTGCTCGGGCTTCAGTCCCGCCTTCATGGCCGACACGATCAGCGCCCCCTCCGTCGGGTCGCCGTTGACCCGCCAGCCCCCCTCGTCCTCGTAGAGGCTCGACTCGTTGCACAGCAGCCCCACGCGGAAGCACATGGCCAGGTGCTCCCGCTCGCTCTCGGGCTTCGGGATCCAGTCGTGGAGGATCTCCCCCTTCGGGTCGTAGCCGGTTCCCGTCAGCTCGAAGTGGCGCGTCCCGTCGAAGACGACCTTCACGGTCATCTCGTTCTTCGTGAGGGTCCCCGTCTTGTCCGTGCAGATGACCGTCGTGCTCCCCAGGGTCTCGACGGCCGGAAGTTTCCGCAAAATCGCGTTGCGCGCCGCCATGCGCTGCACCCCGACGGCCAGCGCGATGGTCAGCACTACGGGCAGGCCCTCGGGGATCGTCGCCACGGCAGCCGCCACGACGGTCATGAACATCTCCCGGATAGGCTCCCCGACCGCAATGCCGGCCGCGAAGAGGGCCGCGGAGGCCGCCAGCACGTACAGGCCGATCCGATTGGAGAAGCGGGCGAATTTCTCCTGCAGCGGCGCTCGGGCGGCCTTCGTCTCCCGGATCTCGTGGGCGATGCCGCCCAGCACCGTCCCGGCCCCCGTCGCGACGACGACGCCCATGCCCCGGCCGTTCACGACGACGGTGCCCATGAAGGCGATGTTGCGCTGGTCGCCCGGCGTGAGGTCGGCCTCGGGGATCGCGTCGGCGCATTTCTCCGCGGGGACCGATTCCCCCGTGAGCAGCGACTCGTCGACGCGCATCTCGAGGGCGGTCGCGAGCCGGATGTCGGCGGGCACCTTCGCCCCGGAGGCCAGCAGGACGATGTCGCCGGGCACGAGCCTGTCGCTCGAGATCTCCCGCTCCCGGCCCTCCCGCACGACGCGTGCCTGCGGGACGATCATCTTCTGGAGTGCCCGGACGCTCTCCTCGGCCCGGCTCTCCTGGACGAACCCGATGACGGCGTTGAACAGCAGCACGGCCGCGATGACGATCGTGTCCTTGTACTCGGCCAGGGCGAAGGTCACGACCGCGGCGAGGAGGAGGATGTAGATCAGGGGGCTCGCAAACTGGCGCAGGAGGATCACGAAGCGGCTGACCCGCTTCGCCTCGGGCAGCCGGTTGGGCCCGTACGTCTCGAGCCTGTCGGCCGCCGTCTTTTCGTGAAGCCCCGCCGGTCCCGTGCCGAGTTCCTGAAACACCGCATCCGCGGTCTTTCGATACCAGGGCGTGTCGGCCATGCCTTCCTCCTTCGCTTGAACGCTCAGGCGGGCCCGTTGCGCCCGCGACGGGGGCAGTGTAGCACAATTCCGGCCCCGTCGGCCAGCCGGGGCGTGCCTTCCTTCCTTCCTTCCTTTGCTTTTTCCGCCGTGCTTCTTTATAGTGGACCCGTCGGTTTGCCCGGCAGGGCAGGAAGATCATCGAGACGGGAGGCAGCCATGACCATCGGCATACCCAGGGAAATCAAGGATCAGGAATCCCGGGTGTCCATGACCCCCGGGGGGGTTCGACAGCTCGTCGAGGCGGGGCATCGGGTCTTCGTGGAGACCCGGGCCGGCGCCGCGAGCGGCTTCAGCGACGCCGAGTACCGCGCCGCCGGGGCCGAGATCGTGCCCGACGCGGCCGCGGCGTGGGCCGCGGGGCTCGTCGTGAAGGTCAAGGAGCCGCTGCCGCCGGAATACGACTTTCTTCGCCCCGACCTCACCCTCTTCACCTACCTGCACCTGGCCGCGGATCGGGAACTGACCCTCGAGATGATGCGCAGGGGCGTCACGGGGATCGCCTACGAGACGGTCGAGCTTGCCGACGGCGCGCTTCCCCTGCTCAAACCCATGAGCGAGGTGGCAGGGCGCCTCGCCGTCCAGAAGGGGGCCTTCTACCTGGAGAAGGTCAACGGCGGGTCGGGAAAGCTGATCGGCGGGGTCGCCGGGGTCGAGCCCGCCCGGGTGACGATCGTCGGGGGAGGCATCGTCGGGGCGAGCGCCGCCCGCATCGCCCTGGGGATGTGCGCCGCGGTGACCGTGCTGGACCGGGACATCGACCGCCTGCGCCACCTAGAGGAGGTCCTCCACAGGCGGCTCATCACCCGGAGCGCCGACCCCCTGTCCGTCGAGGAGTCCGTGGCCCGGGCGGATGTGCTGATCGGGGCCGTGCTCGTGAAGGGGGCCCGGACGCCGCGCGTCGTCACGCGCGACATGGTGGGCCGCATGGCCCCGGGGAGCGTCGTGATCGACGTCTCCGTCGACCAGGGGGGTTGTGTCGAGACGATCCGGCCGACGAAACACTCCGACCCGGTCTACTTCGTCGAGGGTGTCCTGCATTACGGCGTCACGAACATGCCGGGCGCCGTTCCCCGGACGAGCACCATCGCCCTGTCGAACGCGACTCTGCCCTACGTCGTCCGGCTGGCCGCCGAGGGCGTGCCCGGCGCCTTCCGGACGAGCCCCGAGCTCAGAAAGGGACTCAACACCTGGCGCGGCGCCGTCACCTACCCCGCCGTGGCCGAGGCTTTCGGCCTCGAGCTTCCGCCGGGGGACCCGCTGCGCTGAGGCCCCCTTCGCCTGCCGAGCCGCAAGGCGGATCTATGCCCCGTCGAGGCGCGTCAATGCAGCGTGCCCGCCTCGACCTCGTCGAGGCGCCGCCACTCGATCCACCCGGAAAGCCCCAGGGCCTCGGCCCATCGGCGGGTCAGCTCCACATCCCCCTCGTGGTCGTCCCGCAGGCCCCGATCCGCCCGGCTCAGCAGCTCTTCGCCCTGCAGGGCATAGAGGCTCCGCTCGTAGGGGGCCGTCAGGCTGACACCCGTCAGGGGCTCCATGAGCCTGAAGAAGGCATAGTTCATGGCCTGCGAGACGTCGTAGACCTTCCGGGGCGTCATCCGCCGGATGCCCCGGGAGAGCACGGCCGCGGCCTTGGCCTGCTGCTCCATGAGGGCTCTGCGCTGGATGTCCCGGAGGCACGGGTGCTCGCGATGGATCCAGCGCTCGATGGCGATGTCGGGGGGCATCCTCGTGAGCTGGAAGACGACACTCTCGTACCACAGGGGCAGGAACCCGCCGAGCGCCCCGATCCCGTGGACGAGGGAAAGCCGCTGGATGTCCCCGCGGATCTCCTCCCGGTAGCGCGACTCGGTGCGCTCGTTGGCCACGGCGACAAGCCGTCTCTCGGGGGGAGCGCTGAAAAGGCGGATCAGGTGTCCGCACTCGTTGGCGATCACGTGATTGACGAGGGGGTCGTCATCGCCGCGCCAGAACAGCACGTGGGCGGCCGAGCCGGCCCCGGCCATCCGGATGCGGGCCGGGGAGCGCAGGTCGGGCTTGCGGACCGCGTGCACATCCCGGCCGGAGACCTCGCGCAGGACGTCGAGCATGTCGCGGACCGGATCGAGAAGCCCCTGGATCATGCTTCGTTCATATCCCAGAGTCCGCCGGGAATCAACCGCCGGCCGCCGCCCCGGCGTAAAAAAGCGGATCGGGGCGCGCCTCCCCGATCCGCTTTCGTCCGGATGCTTGCTTTCCGGCGGCCCCCGCAGGGCGGCCGCGTCACATCACGTCCTTCGAGCTCAGGTCGACGGCCCGGTCGATCTCCGCCTTGAGCTGGGGCGGCAGACCCGGAATGTCCACGCTGAGGAAGCCCCGCACGATCGTGGAGGTCGCCTCTTCCTCCGAGAGCCCGCGGGACATGAGGTACAAAATCTCATCCTGGGCGATCTTGCCGACCGCCGCCTCGTGGGACATCTCCACGCCGTCCGCCCGGCCCTGCAGTTCGGGGATGGCGTGGATGACCCCGCCGTGGAGGATCAGGCCCTTGCACTCCAGGTGGGCCTTGATGCCGGGCACCTCCCCGATCAAATCGCCGCGGTTGATGATCTTCCCGCCGTTGGTGATGGCCCGGGCGATGATCTCGGCCCGCGTATCCTCGGCCTTCAGCAGGATCCGTCCGCCCACGTCCATCTCGGAGCCGGGCGTCCCCACGAGGATGCTGTAGAAGCGGGCCACGGCGCCCTTGCCCACGAGGTGGGTCGTGGGGTACATCTGCAGGCTCCTGACGGGCTTCATGCAGACGTAGTTGTTCAGGAAGAGCCCGCCCTCCTCGACGATGCCCACGGAACGGGGCCGCACCATGACCTCCTCGGCCCAGTGATGGATCATGGTGAAGCTGAGCTTCGCGTTCTTCTTGACGAAGAACTCCGAGATCCCCACGTGCAGGCCCCTCTTGAGCCGCGGCGACGTGGCGCAGCCCGTGATGACGTGCAGCTCCGAGCCCTCCTCGGCGATGATGAGGTTGTGCACGTACTGGCTGATGTTGTCCTTGTCCAGGTACAGGCAGGCCTGCACGGGCCAGACGGCCTTCGCGCCCGGCAGGGCCCGGATGACGTAGCCGTCGTGGAGGTTGAGCTCCGCCGCGGCGGTGTACTTGTCGGCATCGACGGCGACGAGCTTCCAGTAGTGTTCCCGGGCCCACGCGTGCTTTTTCAGGGCCTCCTTGATGGGGATCACCTCCAGGCCCTCCTGCTTGGCGTGGGCATGCACGACGGCCGTGTCCATCTGGATGTAGGTGCCCGAGCGGCCGCCCTCGCTCGTGTCGATCCCGGCCTGGATCAGGCGGCTCTGGTCGATGACCGGAAGCGTCTTGAGGTCCTGGACGTAGGGATGGGCAACGGGCTCCGCCGTGAACGACGCCAGGTCCACGTCAGGACCGATGGCGGCTTTCCTGTCCTTCGCCTCCCGGGCCTTTTCCTTCAAATCTGGCATTTCACACACTCCTCGTAGCCCATTTCCTTGATGCACAGGAAGATGTCCGTCGGGTTGTTGGAACAGGACAGCACGCCGTTGAACAGAACCTGCCCCTTGTCCGCGGTGACGTAATCCAGGATGAAGCCCGTGTGGGTGATGATGAGGCCCATCCTCGTGCGTTCCTTTTTCCTCTGAAGCTGCGACTTGCCGGGCTCCGTGTGGATATCCCTCTGCAGCATCCTGCTGATGGTGTTCCCGATCAGGGCGATGTTCTCGAGGTCCACGCCGGACTCGGGCTCGTCGAACAGCAGCAGGTCGGGCTGCTGCGCCATGAGCTGCACCAGTTCCGACCGCTTGATCTCGCCCCCGGAGAACCCGGCGTTGATGTCCCTCTCGAGAAAGTCCCGGAAATTCATGGCTGCCGCCATGCCCTCCACGTCGATGTCGCGCCCGCCGGCGCAGATCTGGACCATCTGCCTCGTCTTGAGCCCGTTGACCGTGGGGGGGCGCTGGTAGGACATCCCGATACCGAGCCTGGCCCGCTCGTTGATCGGCAGGTTCGTGATGTCGACGCCCTTGAAGATGATCTTCCCCGCCGTCACCCGGTACTGGGGGTAGCCCATGATGGTCATCAGGAGAGACGTCTTGCCGGAGCCGTTGGGCCCGAAGAGGATGTGCGTCTCGCCGGGGTTGATCTGGAGGTCGATGTGCCGCAGCACCTCCCGATCGCCCAGCTTCACCTGGAGGTCATCGATGAGAAGCATCCCTTGTTCTCCTTTCCCCGGCTCTCTTCGGCCCGGTGCGTTTCACCGCAAAGCGTGTCCTGCCGGACGCCGTTTAATATCTGAAGAATGGGTCCCCCTGTCAAGGGGTTTCCTTTTTCATCCTCCCGGGTGTCTTTCTCGAACGCCCGCGGGACCGCAGGCATCGCCTGTCTCGCACGCGTTCTCGCGGGCCGAAAAAAAAGTTGACTTTTTCGCCGCATCTCGTCCATAAACAGCGTCGCGTCCCATGGTTTCGATTTTTCCAGCGGTTATCGTCTCGACGCCAGCCGGCAACCCGGAAAAGGAGGGGAAATGAAAGCCGCCGTCAACCAGGAGCTCTGCATCGGCTGCGAGAGCTGCGTAGACATCTGCCCCGACGTCTTCGAGATGCAGGACGAACTCGCGGTCTGCCGCTACGATGAGGACATCCCCTCCGAATTCGAGGATGCCTGCCGGGAAGCCGCCGAATCTTGTCCCGTCGAAGCCATCGACATCGAGGATTGAAGCCGGGCCTCGAGGCGCAAGCGGCAAGGCTCCACCCCGGTCTTTCGTCTTTCGTCTTTCGTCTTTCGTCTTTCGTCTTTCGTCTTTCGTCTTTCGCCTTTCTCCTTCAGCCTTTCAGTACTTGAACACCCCGTTGTCATAGACGAGCACCCTCTTTCCCGTGACGAGCTGCGCCGTCACGGTCTTGGGCTCCGTGTTGACGAGGTCCCAGTGCAGGGCCGAATCGTTGAACCCCAGCTTCTTTTTCATCGCCGGCGTGAGCGCCGCCGCGCCCCCGGCGTAGGTGTCGGCGTAGGAGGAGCCGAAGGCGATGTGGCAGTTGCCGTACTTGCCGCCGAAATTCTCGTCGTACAGGGTATTGGCCATGAACCGGTCGATCCGGGAGAAGCGGCGGTCCGTCAGCGAGAACTCCCCGATCCGGCTCGCCCCCTTGTCCATGGCGATCTGTTTCCGGGCGAACGCCTCCCCCTCGTCGGCACGGACGACGGAACCGACCCCCCGGCGGAACTCGAGGACGACGCCGGAGACGTAATTGCCGCTGCGGAATGACGGCATGTTGGCGACGTACCGCCCCTCGGTGCCGCGCCAGTCCGGCGACAGGAAGATCTCGAAGCTCGGGACGTTGTGCCCCGAAATCCCCACCCACTTGCGGCCCCGGCCGGGCGTGATCCTCAAATCCACGCTGTTCCCCTCGACGTGGTAGAAGGCCACCTGCATCGCGTTGAGCCACTTCTTGATCCCGTCCACCTCCCGGAAGATGGCCTCCCATTGCCCGACGGGGTCCGCGCTGTCGAGGTAACAGGCCCTGACAATCTGCCGCTCGTACTGCGCCTGCGAGAGTTTCGCCTGCCTGGCGAGCTCGGCCGTCGGCATCATGCACAGGGTCCACCCGAAGCTCCCCTCGCTGTCCCGACGGTCCAGGATATCCTTCAGCACCTTGCGGGCGACGGTGGCGGCGGCGATCTTTCGGGGGTCCACGTCCCGCAGGTGCGTGAGCGACGCCGGGGCATAGAGGTAGATGCTGCCGTTGAGGCGCTCACAGAGTTCGCGGTCGCCGGGGGCGAGAAAGGTGATCTGCTTCGAGTTCGAGAGGCCGTAGAAGTTCCGTTCCATCACCGGGGTCAGCCCCGACCGCAGCACGGGGTGGAGGCCCCGCTCGATGAGCTTTCCCTGGAGGACCTCCGCCAGGCGGACGGCGGGGAAATCGAAGACCACCCGCACGATCTCGCCTTTCCGGTAGGGCTTCTTCCGCGCCGTGTGCAGGCCCCAGATGAGCACCTCGGCATACCGTTCCAGCATGTTGTCCGACAGCATTCCCTTGCTCCTTTCGTTTTGCCTCTCACGGACCTTTGTGACCGCCGTCATGGTCTCCGGCCGCAGGGCTGAAGAAGTGATGACGCGATGAAGTCGAGAGGCTCGGGCCGGCCGGCATTTCCAGGCGGGCTCTCCGGGTTGCCCGGACTTCCCGGCTTCAACGCTTCTCGACTTCCCGCCCTCGTCAGAAATCCCTCGGTTTGCAGATCAGTTCCCGGACCTTCAGATCGAAAAACCGGGCGCTGTTGGCAGGCCGGAGAACGAGGGCCGTGTCGACCCCCTCGTACGTCCCGCCCAGCGCGATGACGTCCTCGCCCGTCCGGACCAGCCCGGCATCGGCCGTCATGAGAGCGACCTCGACGGCCACCTTGGTGCCCTGCCCGAACGTCCGCAGCGTGTAGGCCATGATCTCGTCGACCTGGTAGGTCCCCAGCTTGTTCCGGACCGCGCGCCCGACGCCCCCGAAGGCGTGCTGCCCCGTGAAAACGGCGATCCCGGCCTTCTCGAGTCGCCTGCGGGCCGCCTGCGTCATCTCCTGGCGGTCGGGCCTCTCGAAGCCCGCCACGTGGGTGACGGCGATGACCCGCACGCGCGGGCCGAAGACTCGCCGCGCGGCGAGCGCCGTCCTGCCGCTCACGCTCGGGACAATGACGCTCGCGATCCCGAGCTCTTCGGCGCGGGCGGCGGCCGCCTCGAGAACGTCCGCCGTGTTGCCCCTCCCGGGCCTCCGGAAATACCGGGTCCCCTTCTCCTCGAATCGTCCGGCTGCAGCCATGGCCGTGCTCCCTTCGGTCCCGGGACCTCAGCGTGCCGCGCAGTCCTCGCAGAGCCCGAACAGGTCGAGGTGTGCCCCCGTGACCCTGAACTTCTCCCTCTGCGCAAGGGTTTGGATGTCCCGGATGAATTTCCCCTTGACCTCGCGAACCTTTCCGCACCGCGTACACACGAAATGGGCGTGTGTTCCCGTCTTGCCGTCGTGCATCTCGAAGTGGGAGTGCCCCTCGCCGAAGCTCCGTCCCTGGATCACGTTCCGCTCCCGGAAGTACGCCAGGGCGCGATAGACGGTCGCCAGGCTGATCCGGGGATCCTTCCGTCTCGCCAGCTCGAGGAGCTCGTAGGCGTCCAGGTGGCCGTGCTCGCGCAGGATCGCCAGGATGGTTTCCCGCCGCGGGGTCATCCGCAAGGATTTCTGCACATGCTCCATCTTCCGCTCCTCCGCTCAGGGGCGGCCGTATCGCCAACGGAAACGACGCCCCGCCTCCTTGGCGGCCCTCCTCTTGCGCTGGGTGGGCCTCACGAAGATCTCCCGTGCGATCGCCTCGTCGAAGGCGACGGTGCTCTCGTCGATCCGCACGATCCAGGACGGGCGCCGCTGCACGAGTTCCAGGGGCCGTCCCGTCATGACGCCCAGCGACGTGAGGTAGGACAGGCGGGCGTTGTCGCGCGTGCCGATGTAGGCCACGGCCGCCGTTTCGCCGGGTTCGAGTTCGGTCAGGGGCACGACGAGCGGCCTCAGCGTGGTCTCCCCGGCCTCGCAACAGTCCCCCGGGGGGATGGGTTTGCCGTGCGGGCAGGTGCGCGGGTGCCCCAGCAGGATGCAGATCGAATCGGTGGCCTCGGAGCCCATCATGTGCTCGTAGCGGCAGGCCGAGTGCTCCATCTCATCGCTTTGCAGATTGAGCACGTCATGCAGGAGCCGCTCCGCCAGCCGGTGGCTCCGGATGATCTCCTTGGCCTTTTGATACCCCTGTTCCGTCAGGAGCAGCTCCTTGGCCCCCTGCCGGGCGAGCCCGTCCTGGACGAGGCGCTCGGCCGGGCCGGACAGGGCCGGCGGGATGCGGGAGCCCGCCGCGGGGCTCTCCCCCCGGCTCTCGAGGGTCGTCCAGATCTCCTCGAGGATCTCGTCGAGTTCCTCCCCCCTGCAGGGCTTGCAGATTTCGTCCATGGGCATACCCCTCAGAACGTGACGTGCAGCAGTCTCAAGAAGGCGTTGAGGGCCCCGCCGAAGGCGATGGCGTAGGCGAACACGAACAGGATGATGCCCGTACCGACCAGCACCCCTCGTTCCTTGATGATCACGAAGGTGTTGGCGGCACAGGGCACGAACAGCGTCATCACCATGGTGGCGACGAAGGCCTGGAGATGATCCAAAAGGCCGCGTCCGTAGAGGTCGAAGAAGTACGCGGCCACGTACTCCCTCCTCAGGAACCCGAGGATGAACCCCTCCGTCGTGTCCGCCGGGAGGCTGAGACACCCCACAACGACAGGGTTCAGGATCCGCTTCAGCTCGTCCAGGGCCCCCATGCGATCGGCGACGAAGAGCAGCGCCGTGCCCAGGAGAAACCAGGGGATGACCTCTCGCACGAACCAGTAGGAGCGATACACCGTCTTTCCGGCCACGTTGCGCAGTTCGGGCAGCCTGTAGGGCGGCAGCTCCGTCACGAAGGCCGGCGTCTGTCCCGGCAGCAGCTTCGAGGCCAGCCAGCCCGCCAGCATGAGCTGTGCGGCGAGGAGCACGAAGAAAAGAACGAGCGGGACGAACCCGATGCGGGCGAACATGCCCAGGATCAGTCCCGTCTGGGGCGCACAGGGGATCCCGAGGGCCAGGATGAGGGTCGCGATGATGCGCTCCCGGCGGGTCTCCAGGATCCGCGTCACGACGGCGGCCATGGTGCCGCAGCCGAAGCCCAGCACGATCGGGATGACCGCCTTGCCGTTGAGGCCGATCAGGGAAAAGAGCCGGTTGATCATCACCTCGAGGCGCGGGAGGTAGCCTGTGTCCTCGAGGAAGGAGAACACGATGTAGAACGCCGTCACCGTGGGGAACACGATGGCAACCGAATAGGTGATGCCCATGGTGATCTGGCCGTAGGGCCCGACCAGGAAATCCCGCACCAGGGGATAGGGGAATCGGGAAAGGGACTCCACGATCGGGGGAAGCACCCATTCGCCGAAGATCACGTTCTGGACGAAGTCCACGACTGTCCCTGCGGCGAAGACCCCGACGAACTCGTAGATGACGTAAAGGATCCCGAGCATCAGCAGCGCGCCCCCGAGGGGGTGGGTCGAGAAACGGTCCAGATCGTGTGCGAAGTGCGATCGGAACCCCTGGCCCTCGCGCAGCGTCACGCACTCCCGGATGAGCCTTTCGACGAGGGCCAGCCGGGCATCGAGGATGACCCTCGACAGGGGCTCGAGGACGCGGGACTGGGTCTGCACGATGATGTCCTGGATCGCCCGGCTCTGCCCGGCCTGATCCCCGAAGAGGGCGTCCACGAGCGACGGGTCCCCCGAGAGGAGCGTGAGGGCAACGGCCCTGCGGGAAACCGGATACGGCGGCAGCAGGCCCGCGATAGCCTCCACGGCCTCCTGCACGCGGGAATCGTAGGCGATCCGCAGCGGGGACTTCGCGGGGCTGCGAAGGGCCTCCAGCAGTTGCCTGCGGCCTGTCCCCCGGGTCGCGACGGTCTGCACCACGGGGATGCCGAGGCGCTTCGAGAGCCGGGCCGTGTCGATGACGTAACCCTTCTTTTCCGCCTCGTCGGCGAGATTGAGATCGAGGACGAGCGGCACATCCGCCTCGATCAGGGCCATCGTCAGCAGCAGCGTCCGCCTGAGGTTCAGCGCGTCGCCGACCTGGAGGACCGCCGCGAGGCCCTCCGTGAGAAGCGTGTTGAGGGTGACGCGCTCTTCGTCGCTGCGGGGCACGACGCCGGTGATCCCGGGCGTGTCCACCACGTGATAGTCCAGCTCCGGCGTCCTGCCGGACCTGACCTCCACCGTGGTGCCCGGGTAATTAGACACGACGACGTATTCCCCCGTGAGCATCGAGAAAATCTTGCTCTTGCCGACGTTGGGGTTGCCGACCAGGACGAGCCTGCGCTCCCCGGGCAGGACGCCCGGCGACAGGGATTTCGTTTGCGCTGTGACTGCGGCTGGATGTTCCATATGCGAATGATTCTCATTCGCATCATAAGGCCGTTTTCCCAAAAAAGCAAGAATTCTCCGAAGGAGGATCACGGGATCGGGGTTCGGAGGCCTCAGAGGCCCTTGAGGAGGGTATCGAGATTCCTGCACTGCAGGCAGAGGATCTTGCCCCGCCGGTCCACCAGGACGAGCATCGGGACGCCCCTGACCTGGTAGCGCCCGGCCGCCGTCCCGTCCGGGTCCGGCAGCACCGGATACGGCAGGGCGTGACGGGCCGCATACGCGGCGACCTTTTTTTCCGTCTCGTTGATGTAGATGTTGAGCACCTCGAGGTTTGCGGCCCTGCCGCGGGCGTAGATTTCCTTGATCCGGGGAATCTCTTCCCTGCAGTAGGGGCACCACGTCGTGCCGAAGACGAGCAGGACCGGCCGGCCCTTCAGGTCGACAAGACGGATCTCACGACCCTGGAGATCCTGGAGGCGGAAATCGGGTGCAGGGGTGTCGACGGCGATCAGGGGGGGCGGGCCCTTCGGGGCTTCCGCGCCGGGCGAGCAGGCCGCCGCCAGAAGGCAGGAAACGAGCAGGATCAGCCGCGTCACGGGCATCGGGTGCAGACCTTTCGCTCAGGAGATGAAGGCACTGTACAGAAAATAGGCCCCGACGGCAAGCATCATGACGCCGGAGCCTTTTTGCACGGCAACCATCCACGTGCCCGTTCGGGGCAGGCTGGAGAGGATCCCGGCAAAGGTCCCCACCAGCAGCAGCAGCGTCCCCACGCCGAGCGAGAAGACGAAGAGCAGCGACCCGCCGAAAAAGACACTCTGCCTTGCGGCCACGATGCCGAGGATGCCGATGAGGACCGGGGCCGCGCAGGGGCCGAGGACAAACCCCGAGGTCAGGCCGATGACAAAGCTCCCGACCACGCCCTTGCGGCCCGTTGCGGACAGGCCCCGCGGCACGAAACGCTGCAGGGAGATGGGAACGATTCCCAGCATGGCCAGCCCCATGAGCAGGAACAGCGCGCCGACGAGGCCCAGCGTCAGGGGGCTTGTCTGTGCCGCGCCGAAGAGCTTTCCCGTCAGCGCCGCCGCCATCCCGATCGCCGTGTAGGTCACCGCAAGGCCCAGGACGAAGCTCAGCGACAGGACGAAGCCCCGCCCCCCCGACACTCGCCCCTGGGCACCGATGACGGCGGCCGTGATCGGGACGACGGGATAGACGCAGGGGGTGAAGCTGACGAGGAGACCCGCCAGGTAGGCCGCGACGTAGGCAAAGAGCGGGGAGTGCCCGAGATAGAATTCGAACTGCCCTGCCACCCGCTCCAGGATGTCCATCGTCCACCCCCCCGACCTGCTCACCCATAACCCAATTCGGCGGCCCGTGCAAGCGCGGGACGAAGGCACCGTGGAAAACGGTTTGCAAACGAGTTGCATTTATCGTATCCTGGATCCGCCATGGCACACTGTGACATCCGGACCACGCTCGAACAGGCGGGCCTCGCGAAGACGCCCCGGCGCATGGCCGTCCTGGCGGCCCTGGTGCACGCGCAGAGCCCGCTGAGCGCGAAGGACATCCTGGCGCGGATCGCCGGCGGCAGCCGGATCAACAAGGTCACGATCTACCGGATCCTGGCCTCCTTCAAGGCCGGAAGCATCATCCGGGAGATCGCCACGGATCACGGCGTGAGCTTCTACGAAATGGCCTGCCGTCACAACCCGACGCACCCCCATTTCTACTGCCGCGGCTGCCGGAGCCTCGCCTGCCTGCCCGCCGCCGCAACCCCGGAGAGGTGGCTCCGGGACTGCCGCCCGGCGCAGGCGGCCGTCGAGAGCGTCGTCATCAGCTTCACCGGGCTGTGCAGGAACTGCCGGCAGCGAAATCGGGCGCGATCCCGTTGACGGGCGACGAGGCCCGCCGGTCGTCAGGGAGATTGTCGATGAAAAAGACTGCGATCACATCTTTCCTGGTTTTGGCTCTCGTCGCGGCCCCGTGGCCGCCGCCTTCCGGGCAGGCGCAGAAGCCCCGGATCACCGTGTTTGTGAGCATCCTCCCCCAGGCCTATTTTCTCGAGCGGATCGGCGGGGACCGGGTTTATGTCGAGGTTCTCGTCGGCGAGGGTCAGTCGCCGCACACCTACGAGCCGACGCCGAAACAGATGGCCCGGCTGACCGGGGCAAAGGCCTGGTTCCTCATCGGCGTCGGCTTCGAGAAAGGCCTCGTGCAGAAGATCGGGCGGTCCCACCGGGACCTCGTCCTCGTCGATACCCGGCAGGGGGTCCCCCTCCGCAGCCTGGCCGGTCACGATCACCGGGACGACGGGCACGGGAGGGCACGGGAAGGCCGACACGCCGAGATGCCCGACCCCCACGTCTGGATGTCCCCGAAGCTCGTGCAGATCCAGGCTCAGAACATCCACGACGCCCTGTGCCGCCTGGACCCGGACCACAGGCAATCCTACGGCGCGAACCTGCAATCCTTCCGGGAGGATCTCGACCGGCTCGATGCCCGGATCGCCCGCTCGCTCGCCCCGATCCGGGGGCGGAAGATGTACGTGTTTCACCCCGCCTTCGGGTATTTTGCCGACGCGTACGGGCTGATCCAGGTGCCCATCGAGATCGAGGGGAAGGAACCCGGGGCCCGGCAGCTGGCGAACCTGATCGAACGGGCGAAAAAGGACGGGGTCCGCGTGATCTTCGTCCAGAAGCAGTTTTCGGACAAGAGCGCCGGGGTGGTGGCGAAGGCGATCGGAGGCGCCGTCGTCCCGATCGACCCCCTGGCGAAGGATTACCTCGCCAACCTCGAAAGAACGGCCGCCGCCGTCGAGCAGGGCCTGCGATGAGCGCCATGAACGGAAAAAACGTCGTCACCGTCAGCGATGTGACTTTCTCCTATGACGGGGTCCCGGTTCTGGAGGATGTTCGTTTCACGATCCCGGAAAGGGCGTTCGTCTCCATCGTCGGCCCCAACGGCGGCGGGAAAACCACCCTGCTGAAGCTGATGCTGGGGCTGCTCGAGCCGTCACGCGGAACCCTGGAGGTCCTCGGGACGAGTCCCGCCCGGGCGCGCACCCGCATCGGATACATGCCCCAGCACGTACAGCTCGACCCCCAGTTTCCCGTGAGCGTTCTCGATGTCGTTCTCATGGGCCGAATGGGCAAGGGGACGGGGTGGGGCCCCTACAGCAGGCACGACCGGGCCGCCGCCCTCGACGCGTTGCGAAAACTGGAGATGGAGGACCTCGAGGACCGGCCGTTCATGGCCCTCTCCGGCGGCCAGCGCCAGCGCGTGCTCATTGCCCGCGCCCTGGCCTGCGAACCGGAGATGCTGCTCCTGGACGAACCGACGGCGAATGTCGATCCGGCGGCGGAAACGGGGCTTTTCGAATTGCTCCACGACATGAGCAGGACCATCACCGTGGTCGTGGTCAGCCACGACCTGGGATTCGTCTCCCATTATGTCCAAGCCGTGGTGTGCGTCAATCGCCGGGTGATGGTGCATCCAACCTCCTCGGTGACGGGAGAGGTGATCCGCGACCTCTACCTGTCCGATGTCTGCATGGTCCGGCACCATCACCGCCACGGATAAGGGATGAACAACCCCATGGGCGAATTTCTGTCCGACCTGACACGCTACCCCTTTCTCCAGCATGCCCTGATCGCCGGGGTGCTCGCAGGCGTGGCCTGCGGGATCGTCGGGAGCTACGTCGTCACGAAGAAAATCAGCACCATCGCGGGGAGCATCGCGCATACCGTGCTCGGCGGTCTCGGCGCGGCGCGCTATTTCCAGGTGGTGCACCGCTGGGACTGGTGCACCCCCCTCTGGGGCGCCGTCGCGGCCGCCCTGCTCGCGGCCGTCGTCATCGGGCTGGTCAGCATGAAGGCCCGTCAGCGGGAGGATACCGTCATCGGCGCCCTCTGGGCCATCGGCATGGCGGCGGGCATCCTCTTCATCTCCCAGACACCGGGCTACAACGAAGACCTGATGAGCTATCTCTTCGGGAGCATCCTGATGGTCTCCGAACGGGACCTCTGGCTGATCGCCGGTCTCGACCTCGCGGTCGTGGCCGTCGGCGCACTCTTTTACAACCAGTTTCTCGCGTTGTGCTTCGACGAGGAATTCGCCCGTCTGCGGGGGGTCCGCGTCGAGTGGTTCTATCTCTTGCTGCTCTGCCTCACGGCCCTCACGGTCGTGCTGCTCGTCACCGTCGTGGGGATCATCATGGTCATCGCCCTGATCACCCTGCCGGCGGCCGTGGCCGGCGAGTTCACGAAGAGGCTGTGGCACATGATGGTCCTGTCGGCCATCCTGACCGTCGTTTTTACGACCGCCGGTCTTGCCGTGAGTTACGGGCCCAACTGGCCCGCCGGGGCGACCATCATCGTGATCGCCGGAGCGGTTTACCTCTCATCGGCCGTGGGGCTGCGGCTCTTCCGGCTGAAATCATGAGAACGGTGTCGTGATGAACAACGGCGAACCCCACCACCTCGGGCACCGCGAGAGGCTCAAGGCCCGCTTCGAGCGGGCGGGGATCTCCGGCCTGCAGGAATACGAGGTCCTGGAGCTTCTGCTCTTCTATGCCCTGCCCCGCAGGGACGTGAAGCCGCTGGCGAAGGAGCTGCTGAAGCGCTTCGGCTCCCTCAAGGGGGTGCTCGACGCCGATCGCGGGGCCCTGCAGGCAACCCCGGGCATTGGTCGCCACGCGGCCGTTCTCTTCGGCATCGTCCGCGAGGTCGCCGCCCTCTCCCTGCGGCAGCGGGCGGAGGAGCGCGAGCAGATCTCCTCGACGAAGGAACTGATCGACTACTGCCTCGCCTCCATGGGCGGACTCCAGGACGAGCACTTCGCCGTCATCTGCCTCAACGCCCGCAACCGCATCATCCGGGTCGAGACCATCCAGGAAGGGATCGTGAACCAGGCCGTCGTCTACCCGCGGAAGGTCCTCGAAAAGGCCCTCGCGCACAAGGCGTCGGCCATCATCCTCGTCCACAATCACCCCTCTGGCCACGTGCGCCCCTCCGACGCGGACATCCGCCTCACGCGGATCCTCCAGGACGCGGCCCGCGTCATGGACATCGCGCTGCACGACCACCTCATCGTCGGCGGCAACCGCTTCTTCAGCTTCCGGGAAGAGGGTATCCTGTAAAAACGGGCGACAGGGGCCAGGGGTCATGCCCGTGAAAGAACGCGGTCAGGATTCTGAACTGCGAAGTCAGGCGCGTTTCAGGCAACCGCTCTTCGCGAAGCGCAACGGCCGCAGCGCAAATTGTCTGAGCCCGGAGGGCGATTTTTTGCGCCTGCAGTGGAGCGAGCGTTGGAGCGGTCTGAAACCGTCTGTTCGCAGGCAGAATTCTGACCGCGTTTATCAGAGATTTATACTCGAGAAGGGGATCGGGGTGAAGGTGATCGCAAAGCAAAACATGGCCAGGTAGCCCACGGCCAGGCGCCGGTTGTCGAGCTCCCCCCAGTCGTAAATCACCGGCGGGTGCCGCACGCCCAGGACGAGCAGGATCCCGCCCCAGATGAGCCACCCCTCCCAGCCCACGATGCCCAGCACCAGCAGCATCCCCACGACCATCCAGGCCACCTCGCGCTGGCGGGGCCCGAAGATCGCGTAGACGATGTGCCCGCCGTCGAGCTGCCCCACGGGGATGAGGTTCAGGGAGGTCACGAGCATGCCGATCCAGCCGGCGAAGGCCATGGGGTGCAGGATCACGTCCTGCTCGGGACCGATCGTGCCGTTGACGAGCCAGTTGACGGCCGAGAAGAGGGCGCACTCGCCGAGGTGGATGCCGGCCCCTTCGGTCTGCGCCGCCGGCACGACCTGCGAAAGGGCCAGGCCCGCGAACAGCACGGGGATGGTCACAGCAAGGCCCGCCAGAGGCCCCGCCGCCCCGATGTCGATGAGGGCGTTGCGGTCCGCGACCGGGGATTTCATGGCGATGAAGGCCCCGAAGGTCCCCACGAGGGTGGGCCCCGGGATGAAATAGGGGAAGCTGACATCGACGCCGTGCCGCCGGGAGGCCACCCAGTGGCCCAGTTCGTGGCAGCCCAGGATGAGCAGCAGCGTGAACGAGAAGGGGATGCCCTTCCAGATCTCCGAGGGGTTCTCGATGGGGTTCACGCCGGCCTGCAGGGCCCCGGCCGTCAGGGTCGTCAGGACGGTCACGGCGAAGAGCCCCGCCGGGACCAGGGGGTGGTTGAACCGGGGGCTCGAAAGGATTCGGCGAACGCTGGATTTGAGGCCCATAAACAAAAAAAGGGATCATCGGATCATGATCCCTGTTTTCCCTCGTTCCGGCGGGTCTCGTCTCGAGGGAACGGAGTCATTCCGTGATGTTGCCTTCCTTGCCGCTTTCTCTGTCGTCCTCCAGGTTGACCTTGTCGCGAAGCTCCTTGCCGACCTTGAAGAAGGGAAGGCGCTTCGGCGAGACGGTGATGTTCATGCCCGTCTTGGGGTTTCGTCCCGTGTAGGACTCGTAGTTGCGCACGACGAAGCTCCCCAGCCCGCGGATCTCGATCCTCCCGTTATTCTTGAGCTCTTCCGTGAACCCCTTGAAAATGAGATTGACCACGTCCGTGGCCTTCTTCTCCGTCAGGTTCTCCCTCCTTGCCAGTTCCTCGATCAATCCCGACTTGTTCATGGTCCCCCCCCCGTATTGAGCGGAATAAGCCCCAAGGGCTTGTCGATTCGTAGTAAAAAGGGATTAATTACGCGTTTTCATTGGATATTAGTTTCGGTCATCCCGGAATGTCAAGAACATTTTTATCCTTTTTTCGGCCGGGGCCGCAGGAGCCCCTCGACGTCCCTCCTGCGCAGCCGGCGAACCTCGCCCGGCTTGAGGCTGCCCATCTCCAGGTTCCCGATGGAGATGCGGATGAGTCTCGCCACGGGATGGCCCAGGGCCTCCATGGCCCGCCGGATGATCCGGTTGCGGCCCTCGGAGATGGTGACGCGGAGCCACTGGCTCTTTTCGTTGAACTTCTCCTCCTGGATCCCGTCGACCTTGAAAGGCCCGTCTTCCAGCTCGACCCCGCCCATGAGCGCCTGAATGTCCTTGCGGGCGACCCTGCCGCGCACCTTCACCAGGTAGGTGCGCGGGATCGCGTAACGTGGGTGCTGGATGCGCTCGGCGAAGGCGCCGTCGTTGGTCAGCAGCAGAAGGCCCTCGGAGTCGTAATCCAGCCTTCCCACGGGGTAGACGCGCTCGGGGACGTCGTGCAGCAGGTCGGTGACGATCGGCCGTCCCTCGGGGTCCTTGAGCGTCGTCACGTACCCGGCGGGCTTGTTGAGCATCAGGTAGACGCGCTCCACCTCGGTTGTGATCAGGCGCCCCTCGACACGGATCTCGTCGCGCCCGGGGTCGGCCCGGGTGCCCAGCTGCCGCACGACCCGGTCGTTGACCTGCACCTTCCCCGCGAGGATCAGCTCCTCGGCCGCCCGCCTCGAGCAGACGCCCGCCGCGGCGATGATCTTCTGGAGCCGCTCCTCCATGGGGCTATTCCTCCATCTCCGTGATCTCCCGCAGCGTGGGCAGCTCCGAGAGGTCCTTCAGGTCGAAGACCTCGAGGAAGCGCTTCGTCGTGCCGTACATGATGGGTTTGCCGGGGACGTTCTTGCGGCCCACGATCCGGACGAGCTTCTTCTCCAGCAGGCCCTTCAGGGAGCCGCTCACGTCGACCCCGCGGATCTTCTCGATCTCCTGCCGGGTCACGGGCTGCCGGTAGGCGACGACGGAGAGGGTCTCCATGGCCGCGGGCGTCAGGGCCGCGGGACGGATCCCCCTGAGCTTGCGGATCCAGGGCGAGAACTCCGCCTTGGTCCTGAACTGGTATCCCCCGGCCACTTCCATGAGGCACAGCCCGCCGCGGCGCTGCCGGTACTCCAGCTCGATGTCCTGCAGGATCTCGAGGACCGCCTTTCGATCCACCTCCCCCAGGACGTCCCGCAAACGGTCCACCGAGACGGGCGTCTCCGAGGCGAACACCAGCGCCTCGACAACGGATCGCATGTCATCCATCGGTTGATTCCTCCACCGCCGGGAATATTCGGATCGGCCCGAAGGGATCGGACTGAAAGGCCCTGACCACGCGCATCTTCATGAGCTCCAGGATGGCCAGCAGCGTGTAGATGATGCTCTTGCGGGTGCGGCCGGCCTTGAGCAGATCGGTGAAGGAGAGGCTCTTCTCCCGCTCGAGTTCCTCGAGGATCTCGTTGATCCGGTCGGACAGCGAGATCCGCTCCGTGTCGATCTCCAGGAGGTCTTCCTTGTCCAGCCGCCCCACAACCTGCTTGAAGGCCTCGATGAGATCGAAGAGGCTCACCTCCATCATCGCCTCTTCCGGCTCGTCGGGAACCTCGTCGACGGACACGACGCGCTTGAAGACGTCCCGGTCCAGCATGCGCCGCTTGTCGAGGCTGAGGGCCGCCTCCTTGAAGGCCTGGTACTCCAGGAGCTGCCGCACCAGCTCCGCCCGCGGGTCCTGCTCCTCCTCCGGCCCGGCCGGGCCCTCCTCGACGGGCAGGAGCATCCTCGACTTGATGTGGATCAGGGTCGCCGCCAGCACCAGGTACTCCCCGGCCAGGTCGAGATTGAGGGCCTTCATCATCTCGAGATGCTCGAGATACTGCTCCGTGATGAGGGCCATGGGGATGTTGTAGATGTCGATCTCGTTCTTCCGGATCAGGTACAGGAGAAGATCGAGGGGCCCCTCAAAGATGTCGAGTTTGACCTCGTAGCTCATGGCGATCAGATCCGGACGGCCTCTCGGACCTCGGCCATCGTCGCCCGGGCCACCCGCCGGGCCCGCTCGTCCCCGTCGGCGATGATCTCGCGGACTTCCGGCAGGTGCGAGCGGTAGTATTCCTGCCTGTCGTGGATCGGCCCGAGCCCTTCCGCGACGCGCCGGGCCAGCCGCTTCTTGCACTGCACGCAGCCGATGGCCGCCCTGCGGCAGTCCCGGTCGATCTCTGCGACGTCCTCGGCCGACGAGTAGAGATTGTGGAAGGCAAAGACGTTGCAGATCTCCGGACGGCCGGGGTCGCTCTTGCGCTGCCGCTGCGGGTCGGTGAACATGGACTCGATCTTCCGGCGCAGCTCCTCCCCGCGGTCGCTCAGGTAGATCGCGTTGTCGTAGGACTTGCTCATCTTGCGGCCGTCGATGCCCAGCAGCTTCGGCACCTCCGTCAGGAGCGGCTCGGGGATCGGGAAGATCTCGCGGTACAGGAAATTGAACCTCCGGGCGATCTCGCGGGTCAGCTCGACGTGCGGCAGCTGGTCGACCCCCACCGGCACGCCGTAGGCCTTGTACATGATGATGTCCGCCGCCTGGAGGACCGGGTAGCCCAGGAACCCGAAGGTGGAGAGGTCCCGGTCGACGAGCTCCTGCTTCATCTCCTTGTACGTGGGGTTTCGCTCGAGCCAGGGCAGAGGGGTGATCATGCACAGCAGCACGAAGAGCTCGGCGTGCTCCTTGACGGAGGACTGCACGAAGAGGGTGCTCTGCGCGGGGTCGAGCCCGGCGGCAAGCCAGTCGATGACGATATCGATCCGGTTCTGGCGGATTTCTTCCGTCCGGTTGTAGTCCGATGTCAGCGCGTGCCAGTCGGCGATGAAGTAGAAGCACTCGTAGCCGCCGTCGTTCTGGAGGTCCACCCAGTTCTTCAGGGCGCCGAGGTAGTTGCCGAGGTGGAGCTTGCCCGTCGGCCGGATCCCGCTCAGGATTCTTCGTTTCGTTGCCATGTCCCCTCTTCGACGCATCGGAAATCGCCCGGGCATGGACCCGGGCGCCCCGCTCGTATAACAGAAATGCCTGCCCCTGTCAACGGCAAGCAAGGCCAAGTTCAAGAAAAAACACGGCAATTTTCCTCAGTGCCCGGCCGCTTCCAGGATCCGCCGGATCTTTGCCAGCGGCCGGCCGAGGCAGAGGCGTCCCTGCCGCAGGCCCTCGAGGGCATCGAGGACGCCGAGGCGCGCCAGCCTCTGCAGCGTTGCCGCGGGGTCGGGTTCCCGGAGGATCAGCCTCAGCTCGGCGGCGATCCGGTACGCCTCCAATTTTTCCAGCAGGCCGAGCGAAAGGGCCTCGCCGATCCGCACCTCGTCGGCCGCAACGATCCGGAAGCCGAGCCTCGTCTCGAACCGGACGGCCCGGAAGATCCTCGTCGGGTCGTCGATGAAGCTCCGCCCGTGCAGGACCCGGACGTTGCCCTCCGCGATGTCGCGGACCCCGCCGAACTCGTCGAGCAGGCGCCCGAATTCCGCGGGCGCAAGCGCCGCGGCCATCGCGTTGATCGTGAAATCCCGGCGGAAAAGGTCTTCCCGGATGGACCCCGGCGTCACGCGGGGCAGCGCCGCGGGCGCGTCGTAGATCTCCGTGCGGGCCGTGGCGACATCCACCTTGAGGCCCGCGGGGAGCGTGATCGTGGCCGTGCCGAACCTCTCGTAGCCCTTCAGCCGCGCGCGCAGCTTCCCGGCGAGTGCCGCGGCGAACCGGATCCCCTCCCCCTCGACGACGATGTCCAAGTCGAGGTTGCCCCGGCCCAGGAGCAGGTCCCGCACCGTCCCCCCCACGGCATAGGCGCCGAACCCCATGGCTTCGGCAAGGATGCCCGCCTCGTGGAGGATCCCCTGCAGTTCGGGGTCCATCCGGGCTTCGATTGTTTCCGCAATGCTCCGCATGTGGCTTTGAGCGTCCGCTCCCGCCGGGACTTCAAAAAAAGACCTCCGGTCCCCTGCAGGCGGAGGTCCTTTCCGGGTTTCGGTCTCTCCCTCAGAGGTTGACGACGTCGGTCAGCCCCTTGCCGGCCCTGAATCGCACGACCTTGCGGGCCGGGATCTGAACGGGGCCGCCCGTCCTGGGGTTCCTGCCCGTCCTGGCCCTGCGCTGCACGAAGTTGAACGTCCCGAAGCCGACCAGGCTGAGCCTGCCCGTTCTCCGGAGCTCCTCTCCCACGGCGTTGAGGTACGCCGCCAGGGCCCTTCCGGCCGCCGCTTTCGAGAGCCCGGCCTCCTTCGCCATCCGATCGATCATGTCCTGCTTGGTCATCACGCCCCCTTTCGTGCACGATGCATCCAACCGACGCCATGAACCACGAGACGTGGCCCCTCCCGGCTTTGCCGGGCAACTCGACGGACCGGGTTTTTGGAATACGCGGTGTTCGGGTTAGGCTTTTTCGGAACGGGTCTGCTCCGGGGTCTGACGCAGGGAAAGCCCCTCGTCTCTAGCACAGATGAACCGGGGCCTGCAAGACAATTTCCCGGCCCGCCCGTCTCAGCGGGCCTTCGTCCTTTTCCCGTCCTTCAGAACGAGGAAATACAGCTCCCCGTCCTCCTTCAGATGGCCCGCCGCGATCTCGGCCTCGCGGCCCCTGCCGAAGAACAGGTCCACCCGGCCTGCCCCCGTGATGGCGCCGCCCGTGTCCTGGTTCAGGACGAATCGCGTCAACGGAACCCAGGACCGGATCTCGCCGCCCGGGCCGATGGCGGGCCTGCGGGTCTTCACGAAGGCCAGCGCCCCCCGCGGGAACAGCGCCGAATCCGTCGCGATGGAGCGCCCGCCCGTCAGCACGACCCCGATGCTGCCCACCGGGCCTTCCTCGACGGTTCGGAAGAACACGTAGCTCTCGTTGTGGTTCAGGATTTCCTGGATCTCCTCGGGGCGCTCCCGGAGATACCGCTTGATGCCCTGCATGGAGAGGTCCTCCCGCGTGGCCCGTCCCGAATCGATCAGCAGCTTGCCGATGCTGCGGTAGGGCCTCCCGTTGGACTGGGCGTAGCTCACCTGGAAGCACGGGCCGTCGTCCGTGCAGATCATCCCCGATCCCTGGATGTGGAGAAAGAAGAGGTCCACGGGGTCCGCAAACCAGGCGATCTCGAGCCCCCGGTTCTCGAGCGCCCCCGCCCCGTCGATTTCCTCGCGGCTCCAGTAGGGCACGAGCTCGCCGTTTTCGACGCGCCCGACGAGCCTCTCGTTCCTGTATTTCTCCCGGAATTTCCCGAGGTGGACGACGACCGCGTCATCCGGTCTGCGGTAGATGGGATAGCGGTACCGGTCGGTCCTGACGATGGATCCTCTCAGGACGGGCTCGTAGTAGCCGGTGAACAGGACCCTTCCGGACGGACCGCTTCCCGCCGCCCGCCAGACATCGAAGTCCTCCCGCACCCTTCTGTCGAGCTCGGCCCCGGAGGCGCCGCTCTCGACGATCCGCAGAAAGGCCTCCAGGGATTCCCGCATGTCCCGGACGGTGACGCGCCTGTCCCCCAGCCGCCAGGACGTGCGCCCCGGGATGCGGGCGTAGTACTCCAGGCTCTTGCGGACGGCCCGCACCAGGGACTCGCGGTCCATGTCGTCGCGGAAGTCGGGAAGATCGCGTCCCGCGACGGCGGCCAGGGGCGGCACCTCCTTCGGCGGGATCGCGGCAGGCGGCGTGACGGCGGAGGGCGTCCGGAAGAACGTGCAGCCGCCGAGGATCAGGAGCACGCAGCCGAGGAGGATCAGGTTCCTTTTCTTCTTCATGGGCTCGAATGCAAATCCCCCTGTTGAACGAAGGGAAGCCAGGAAGCGGGGAAGAGCAGAAGAGCGGAAAAGAAAAGGGCTTCCCTCCTCTTATCCGCTCTTGCTGACTTGCGCCCTTGCCGTCTTCACCAACTTCGCGGCCGGCGGACGATCTCCCTGCGGCATGCTGATCGGTGCGGGACCTGTGGCGCGGATCACAACTCGATGATCATCGCAAACTCGTCGCAGAAGTCCGGGTACTTCCAGCACTTGAAGCAGTCCGACCAGATCTTCTCGGGCAGCTCCGTGCGCTGGACCTCGTGAAACCCCATGCGTGCGAAAAACTCTTTCTGGTACGTGAGCGCGAAGATCCGGTAGATCTCCAGGGTGATCGCCTCGGAGATGCAGGCCTCCACCAGTTTCTTGCCGATCCCCTTCTTGCGGTACTCGTCGACCACGTAGAGGGACCGGATCTCGGCGAGGTTCTCCCAGAACAGGTGCATGGCGACGACCCCCACGATGGGGCCGCCGTCTTCCTCCATGTACACGTAGAAGTCCCGCAGGCTGTTGTAGAGGTCGACGAGCGAGCGGGGCAGCATCTCGCCCTTGGCCGCCGAGAGGTTGATGATCCGGTGGATCAGCTTGACGTCGCTGGTCTTCGCCTTTCTGAGCATCTCGTTACTCTTCTTTTTCGTTCGTCGTTGAGTTCGTCTGTTTCGTCAATATAGGGAAGCAGATTTCCTCATGTAACTTTTTCCGCACCTTCGGCCCCGGGACCCGTGTTTATTTTTTCGCCGCCTTGAGCATCTCCCTCGCCGCGGCACGGGTCTTGTCCGTGATCTCCACACCCCCGAGCATGCGCGTGATCTCCTCGAGGCGTTCGTCCTCGGAGAGCTGCCGGACCTCCGTTTTCGTCCGACCGTCGGAAACCCGCTTCGTCACCCGGTAGTGCGTCCTGCCGAAGGAGGCGATCTGCGGCAGGTGCGTGATGCAGATGACCTGGTGGTGCCGGGAGATGTCGCGGAGCTTTCGCCCGACGATTTCCGCCGTGGCGCCGCCGATGCCGCTGTCCACCTCGTCGAAGATCACGGTCCCGACGGACCCGGCCCCCGACAGGACCTTCTTCATGGCCAGCACGATCCGCGAAAGCTCCCCTCCCGAGGCGACGCGGTTGAGCGGCTTGAGCGGCTCCCCCACGTTCGTGGACAGATGGAACTCGGGCCGGTCGATGCCCTTCGCGCTCAGCGCGGCCTGTCCCTCCTCGTCCGGCGCCGGCTCCCGGAACAGGACCGAGAACCGCGCCTTCTCCATCTTCAGGGCGTGAATTTCGTCCTCGACGGCCCTCTCGAGGGATGCGGCCACGCGCCGCCTCTCCGCGGAGAGCTTCCCGGCCATCTCCCGGAGCCGGGTCTTGCGCTCCGCCAGCTCGGCCTCGAGCCCCTCGATGTCCTCGGCGGCGGTCGCAAGCCCCTGCAGCTCCGCCTTCAGGGATTGTCCGGTCTTGAGCACGCTCTCGATGGAGCCGCCGTATTTCTTCTTCAGCCGGCCGATCGTCTCGAGCCGGTCGTCGAGCTCGTCGAGCCGCGCGGGATCGGAGGGGATCCGGCCGAGATACTCCCGCAGCACCCGGGCCGCGTCCTCGAGCTGGATGGACAGGGATTTCACCTCGTCGTCGGCGATCGCGAACCCCGGGTCGATGCGCCGGATCTCCCGGATGTGGCCCGTCACGCGGGCGAGCGCCGCGAGCACCGAGTCCTCCCTGCCGTAGAGGGCCTCCCAGGAATCGCGGGCCAGCTCCGTGAGCTTCGCGGCGTTGGACAGGATTTTTTTCTCCTCCTGCAGCGAGACGTCCTCCCCCGGCTTGAGGGCCGCCCTCTCGATCTCGCCGACCTGGAAGCGGAGGAACTCCTCCCGCTCGGCGCGGTTGCGGTTCTTCGCCGCCAGATCGTCCCGTTTGGCCCTGCGTGTCAGGTACTCCTCGTAGAGCGCGGAGAACCGGGCCCGCTCGGCCCCGAGAGCGCCGAACTCGTCGAGGATGTCGATGTGGCTCTCCGGGTCGAGCAGGACCTGGTGCTCGTGCTGGCTGCAGATGTTGACGAGCGCCTCGCTGATCTCGCCGAGGATGGCCACGGTGGCGAGGTTGCCGTCGACGTACACCCGGTTCTTGCCCGATCGGGACACCACCCGCTTGACGACGATCTCCCGGCCGGGGTGAAACCCCATCGCCTGGAGCCTTGCCCGGAGGTCCCGGTTCTGCCCGATGTCGAAGACCGCCTCCACGACGGCCGCATCCTCCTCCGCGCGGATCAGGTCCGTCGAGGCCCGGTCCCCGAGCAGCAGGCCGATGGCCCCGATGAGAATCGACTTGCCCGCCCCCGTCTCGCCCGAGACGACGTTGAGCCCCTCGTGAAAGGCCAGATTGAGCCGGTCGATGATGGCGAAGTTGGTGATGCCCAGTTCTTTCAGCATGTCACGTCCGGTTCGTCGATGCGGGCGAGCCGCCCCAGCCCAGTTTCGACCGCAGGACCTGGAGGTAGTCCCTGCGGGGGGACACCACCAGGTTCGTCACGAAGCCCGACTTGCGCACGGAGATCGTGTCGCCGGCCTTGAGGTGATAGGTGACCTGGCCGTCGCAGTTCATGATGGCACCCGCCTCGCGCGTCCAGAGCATGACCGTCAGCACCGCCGTATCGGGCAGGATGACGGGACGGTTGGTCAGCGTGTGCGGACAGATGGGGTTGAGGATGATCGTGTTCAGGACGGGGAGCACGATCGGCCCCCCGGCCGAAAGCGAGTAGGCCGTGGACCCCGTCGGGGTCGAGATGATGAGCCCGTCGGCCCGGTAGCTCGTGAGGTACTGGCCGTCGACGTGCGTCTCCAGGTCCACCATCCTCGAGTAGTTGCCCCGGTTGATGACCACGTCGTTCAGCACGGTGCACTCGAAGCTCTCCCCCCGCTCGTCGCGGACGGCGGCGTCGAGCATCATGCGGCCCTCCGTCCGGTAGTCCCCCGCCAGCACCCCCTCGAGGGCGTCGAACATCTCGTTGAGATTGATGACGGTGAGGTACCCGAAGGTTCCCATGTTGACGCCGAGGATCGGCACGCTCGATTTTCTCATGATCCGTGCCGCCTGCAGGAGCGTGCCGTCCCCCCCCATCGTGACGACCAGGTCGGCCCGGCTGCCCAGCTCGTCGCCGTGGTAACCCCGCGTGCCGAGCCTGGCGGCCGCTTCCCTTTCCAGGAGGACCTCGAGGCCTTTGCCCGCGGCCCATTCGGAGAGCCTCGCGATGCTCTCCACCACGTGGCTCTTGCTCGCGTTGCCGACCACCCCGATCGCCTTGATGCCCATCTCTCAGAACCCCTCAAAAATTCGGCAGAAACGTAGCATAAATCGATACCTCTGTCCATACATGGATCCATCCGCCGGCACGGTTCACCAATGCCGGGCTGCAGGGCACCCTCTTCCCTTCTCACCCTCTCGGCTTCTCTGCTCGGCACGGGATGCCCCGCCCGCCCGTGTGCCTCACAGAATGAGCATTGACAAACCGGAGTGCGATAGGCTACCGTGCCTGCCTTCACAGGAGGAGTCCCTATGGGTTTGTTGAAAGGCACACTGACCTTTTCGAGATACCGGGTCAAGGGGGATTGGCCGGAGGACTTCCGGCCCTTCTTCGACCGCCAGGTCAAGAAATACGCATTCCAGGAATTGACGGCGTCGGCCGAGGAGCAGGCCTTCGGCTGGACCTGCCTGGAGAACCCGCTCGACACCCGCTTCGAGGGGGCGCGCTACAGTGCGGGAGACTACTTCTACTTCGCGCTGCGCGTCGACAGGAAGTCGATCCCGCCCGCGCTGCTCCGGATCAAGTGCCTCGAGGAGGAGCGCAAGGCCCTCAGGGACAGCGGCAAGAAGAGGCTCTTCCGCGAGCAGACCCGGGAGATCAAGGAGCGCGTCTACCTCCACCTGCTGACGAGGGCCTACCCGGTCCCGTCGCTCTACGATGTACTGTGGCACCCGTCCGGCGGCTGGCTCCTCGTGGGGTCTCACGCGGACAAGGTTTTCGAGACCTTCGAGGATCTCTTCAAGATCTCCTTCAACGCGACCTTCTCCCCCTGCCTGCCCTGGGACGGGGAACAGCTGGACCGGAAAACGGCCGCCGCCGTTGCGTCCCTCCAGGGCGGCTCTTTCCTCGAGCCCGCGAAGGGTCCCGGCGAAAAGGCGGACCCCTCGTTCCTGGCCCGCGAGTTCATGACCTGGCTCTGGTTCAAGTCCGAGGAGCGCAATGGGACGATCTCCATCCCCGGGCGGGCGGAGGTGGGACTCAGCTTCGAGAAACGGGTCGTCCTCGAGTCCGGGGAGGGGGAGTATTCGGAAACGGTGGCCTGCCAGGGCCTGCATGCGGACCTGCGGGAAGGCAAAGCGGCGATCCGCGAGGGCAAGAAGGTACGCGAGGCCCGCCTTCGACTCGAGAGGGACGGCGATCGCTGGGAGTTCACGCTCAAGGCCGACCGGTTCCAGTTCCAGTCCATGAAACTCCCGCCGGCGGGCGGCTTCGACGAGGAGGGAGAGGAAAAGGAAGGCGGAATCCTCGAGCGGATATACCTCGTGGAGACGGCCCTGAAGACCATGGACGATCTGTTCGCCTTCTTCCTGGACAGGCGCCTATCGGCCCAGTGGGCCTCCGAGGAGATCCCGCGGGTCCGGACGTGGCTCAAGGCCTGAAGGGACCGGACGGCGGCTGCACCCCCTGCCCTCAGCCGGCCGTCCGCAACGTCTCCTCGAGGGCCACGAGCAGGGAGTGGTTCTCCTCCTCCGTACCCACGGTGATGCGGATCTTGTCGTCGACCCCGGGGGAATCCCAGTAGCGGACCAGCACACCGCGATCCCGCAGCTCGCAGTACAGATACCGTGCATCCCCCCTCGGCGGACGGGCCAGGATGAAATTGGCCTGCGAGGGCCAGAGCGAAAACCCCATCTTCCGAAGCTCCGCGGCCAGCCCGGCCCGGGAGGACTTGATCCTCTCGGCATTGGCCTTCATCCACGCCTGGTCCCTCAGGGCGGCCGTCGCCAGCCTCAGCGCCACGGCGTCGACGTTGTAGCTGTCCTTGATCTTGATGAGCCCTTCGAGCAGCCCGGGCTGCGCCACGCCGAAGCCCACCCGCAGACCCGCCAGGGAGTAGCCTTTCGACAGCGTCCGCAGCACGATGACGTTCGGATACCGCGATACCAGGCCGAGCGCGTTCTCGTCGGCGAAATCCGTGTAGGCCTCGTCGATCACCAGCACCCCGCCGAGGCCGGCGGCCAGCCGTTCGAGGTCCCGGACCGGGGCCACCGTCGCCGAGGGGTTGTTGGGCGAGCAGACGAAGGTGAGGTCCGCCCGGGCCGCAAGAAGGCCCTCCACGGGCAGATTGTAAGACTCGTCGTAGGGCACCTCCACCGTCTCGGCGTCCTGCATCTCCGCCAGGGAGACGTAGAGCGAATAGGTCGGCATGGGATAGGCGATCTTCCGCCCCTTCTCGAGGAACGCCCGGGCCAGCAGCGCCAGCATCTCGTCGCTGCCGTTGGCCGCCATGACCCAGTCCGCGGGGACGCCGTAGACCGCGGCCGCCGCCTCGCGGGCCATCCCGGCCATCGGGTCGGGGTAGCGCCTGAGCCACTCCCCCTCGAATGCGTGCAGGACCTCCAGGACCCGGGGCGATGGCAGGTAGGGGTTTTCGTTCGTGTTGAGCTTGACGACCTTCGAGCCCGGCGGGGGCTGCTCCCCCGGCACGTAGCCCTTCATCTTCTTCACGTTGTCCCGAAAGTTGATCATCGTCATCCCGAATGCGTGTTGAGTGTTATGTGTCGTGAATTCTATCCTGAATCAGGAGATGAAATAACAGGGACACATCCTTTAGCCTTTAGCCTTTAGCCTTTAGCCTGTCACCTGTTACCTGTCACCTTGTACCTTGCACCCTGGTAGGTGTCTCTCTTTTCGAGTTCCCTGTCAATGGCATTGAGCACCTTGAGCTTGTTCTGCGCCCAGTCCGGCCCGAGGTAGATGTCCCGGTAGCCCTCCGCCGTGATCCGCTGCACGACCACGGAGGGCGGCAGGAGTTCGAGCACGTCGCAGACCGCAGAGACGTAGTCCTCCTGCGTCATGAGTTCGATCTTCCCCTCCTCGAAGAGCCGGCCCACTTCCGTTCCCCGCAGCGCCAGCAGGGAGTGCACCTTGATGCCGTCTATAGGCAGGGCCGCCACGGCCCTCGCCGTCTCGAGCATGTCGGCCCGCGTCTCGCCGGGCAGCCCGAGGATGACGTGCGCGCAGATGAAAAGCCCCCTGCCCGCCGTCCTGCGCACGGCCTCGACGAAGGCCGCTGCGTCGTGTCCGCGGTTGATGCGCTTCAGCGTCCGGTCATGGATGGACTGCAGCCCGTACTCGACCCAGACGTGGGAGCGTTTCGCACAGCCCTCGAGCAGGCGCAGGGTATCGTCGTCCACGCAGTCGGGCCTCGTGCCGACGGAGAGCCCGACGACGTCGGGCTGCGCCAGGGCCTCGTCGTAGAGCGCCCGGAGCCTCTCGACGGGCGCGTAGGTGTTCGTGAAGGTCTGGAAATAGGCGATGAACTTCGCCGCGCCCCGGAGATTCCGGTAGAGGGCCTTGCCGGCACGGATCTGCTCCTCCACCGGGGGCAGCGGGCCCTTGAGACGCAGTGCCGATCCCCGCCCGTCACAGTACGCGCAGCCGCCCGCGGCGAGCGTCCCGTCCCGGTTGGGACAGGTGAACCCCGCGTCGATCTGCAGCTTGTAGACCCTGCAGCCGAAGCGCTCGACGAGGAAGCTCTTGAAATCGCGGTATCGCTTCTTGCTTTTCGAGAACCCGGGTTGCGTCATGCAGGGAAATCGGTTGTTTTTTTGAAGGGATGTTATTAAATAGTCCCTGCAAAGGCAAGGACGAGTTCACATGCCGCAGATCGATCCCACGTGAATCGAAGCGGATATGGCAAAGCACTACGACGTCATCGTTGTCGGCGGGGGGCACGCGGGCTGCGAGGCGGCCCTGGCGGCCGCGCGGATGGGGTGCGAGACCCTGCTGTTCAACATCAATCTCGACTCCATCGCCCTGATGTCCTGCAACCCCGCCATCGGGGGGCTCGCCAAGGGGCAGCTCGTCAAGGAGATCGACGCCCTGGGCGGCGAGATGGGAAAGATCGCCGACCGGACGGCCGTCCACTTCCGCCTGCTGAACTCCTCCAAGGGCCCCGCCGTCCAGTCTTCCCGCGTCCAGTGCGACAAGCAGCTCTACCGCCTGGCGATGAAGGCCGCCGTGGAGCGGCAGAAGGGACTCCACCTCCGCCAGGCCCTCGTGGAGCGCATCGCCGTCGAAGGCGGCCGGGCCGCTGGCGTCCTCGACAGCACCGGGTTCTTCTACCCCGCGAAGGCCGTCGTCATCACCACGGGCACCTTCCTCAACGGGCTCATCCACATCGGCACCTTCCGCACCCCCGCGGGCCGCGCCGGCGAGATCGCCTCCATCGGCCTGGCCGAATCGCTGCGCGGCCTCGGTTTCGACATGGGCCGCATGAAGACGGGCACCCCGCCCCGCCTGAAGGCCTCCACGATCAACTTCGGGCGTCTCGAGCGCCAGGACAGCGACCCCGCGCCGCAGCCTTTCTCGTACACGACGGAGAGGCTCCGGGAGGAGCGCCTGCCCTCCTATTTTTCCCACACGACGGAGGAGACGCACCGGCTCCTGCGCGAGAACATCGGACTGTCCCCGCTCTACTCGGGCGTCATCACGGGGGTGAGCGCCCGCTACTGCCCCTCCCTCGAGGACAAGGTGATGCGCTTCTCCGACCGGGGCCGCCACCCCGTCACCCTGGAGTTCGAGGGGCTCGACACGGAGGAGATCTACGCCAAGGGCCTCGGCAACTGCCTGCCCCTGGAGCTGCAGGAGCGGATCGTCCGCAGCGTCCCCGGCCTCGAGGACGCCGAGATCATGCGCCCGGCCTACGCCATCGAGTATGACTACGTCCAGCCGACGGAACTCGGGCAGACCCTGGAGGCCAAGCGCATCCGGGGGCTCTTCCTGGCGGGGCAGATCAACGGCACCTCGGGATACGAGGAGGCCGCCGCCCAGGGGCTCTGGGCGGGGATCAACGCGGCCCTGCAGGTGCAGGGGCGGCCGCCCTTCGTCCTGGAGCGATCCGAGGCCTACATGGCCGTCATGGTCGACGACCTCGTCACGCGCGGCGTCGACGAGCCCTACCGGATGTTCACCTCCCGGGCCGAATACCGCCTCTTGCTCCGGGAGGACAACGCGACGATCCGCCTCATGGGAAAGGGTCATGCGCTGGGTCTCGTCCCGGACGAGCACTACCGGGACCTGCAGGGCCGAGTCGCCCGGATCGGGAGCACGATCCGTCATCTCGCGTCCCGAACGGTCTACCCCACGGCCGAGTCGAACCGGATCCTGGCGGAGCGCGGCTCGCTGCCCATCCGCAAGCCCCTGTCACTCTTCGAGCTCCTGAAGCGGCCCGACATGGGGTATGACGATCTTGCCGTGTTCGACGCCGATCTGCCCGCCGTCGAGGCGCCCGTCAAGAGGCAGATCGAGATCGAGGCCCGCTACGAGGAGTACATCCGGCGACAGAACGAGGCGGTGGAGAAGTTCCGCGAGATGGAGCGAAAAAGAATCCCCGACGGGATCGACTACTTCGCGGTCCCGAGCCTTTCGAACGAACTGAAGTGCAAGCTCGATGCGATTCGCCCCTCCTCTTTCGGTCAGGCCCGGCGGATCCCCGGCATGACCCAGGCGGCCCTGGCGGCGATCCTGGTCCACCTGAAAAAGAAAGAGATGGAATCGGCGGCTCCTGCAGCGACCTGATCGGCGGCGGGGACCGAACGGGAAAACATCCAAAGAAAAAGAGATATCTGGCAACGCCACATTACAGGAAGTTAAGGAAAAATCCGGCATGGCGGCACCGGCAAGAAATCCTGTCCGGAAAGAAAAATCCCCAACCGAAGGCCGGTTGGGGATTCTCAACAGAACTGAATATGTTTTCCAAACTGCGTGTATCTGCTCGAAGAAAGATCCTGCGTTTCACGGAAACGGAGCCCGCAATCCCGCCGGCTCAGAACTGCTTCGTCTCCTGCATCGGGATGACGGTCTCGGGGTCGGGACTCGTGAAATCCACCGGCTTTGACGGCACCTCGATTTTCCTGTTCCCTTTCACGGGCCCGCCCGCAGAGGCCTTCTTCGCGTTTTCCACGCGGAACATGGACATCACCGAGGCCAGCTCTTCCGCATTGGCGGCATTCTGCTGGGTCACCTGGTTCATGTCCGCCACGGCGCGGTTGATCTGGTGGATCCCGTCGGACTGCTCGCGGGAGGCCGCGGCGATCTCTTCCATCAGCTCCTGGACCTTCTTCGAGCTGCCGATCACGCTGCCGAAGGCCTCGTTGGTCACCGTGACCAGCTTCTCGCCTCCGCGCACCTTGTTGACGATGTCCTGGATGAGGTTGGCCGTGTCCTTGGCCGAGTCCGTCGCCCGCAGCGCGAGGTTGCGGACCTCGTCTGCCACCACCGCGAAACCCGCGCCCGCCTCGCCCGCCCTGGCCGCCTCGACGGCCGCATTGAGGGCCAGCAGGTTCGTCTGGAACGCCACCTCGTCGATGTTCTTGACGATCTTCTGGGTCTGCTCGCTGGCCCGAGCGATCTCCGTCATGGACCGGGTCAGCTCCGTCATGGCCTGGTTGGCCTTCTCGATGGCCTCCCGGACCGTCATCATCAGATGATTGGCCGCCGTGGTGTTCTCCGCGTTCTGCTTCGTCATGGAGGCCATCTCGTCGAGCGACGCCGACGTCTCCTCGATGGAGGCCGCCTGCTGGGACGAGGAGTCGGACAGCACGCTGGAGATCGCCATGGACTGGCCCACGGCCTCTCCCATCTTCTTGCGCATCGCGTTGACCGACTCGGCCAGCTCCCCGATCTCGTCCCGGGAGAGCACGCGGATGTCCTGGGTCAGGTCCCCCTCGGCGACTTTCTTGATCACGCCCACCGATTCCTTCACCGGCTTCGTGATCAGCCGGGCCATGACCAGGTTGAGGGCGACGGCCGACAGGATGACGACGGCCAGCACGACGGCGAAGACGCTCATGAGCCGGTTCGATTCCCGGATGGATCCCTCGTAGTTCTCCTTGCCGAGGCGGTTTTCCAGGTCCATGAGCTCCGAGAGGGTCCTGTTGAGGGCCTGGTACTTCTCGTCGGTCACCGTCATGAACAGGGCCGCCCCGTTGACGTCCGCCGCCGCGATGTCCAGCAGGCCCAGGGCCGGCTCCTGGTAGGCCTTGAGCTGGGCCAGGGTGGCGTCGTAGAGCTTCTTTTCCTCCGGGGTGAGCGCGGCGCTCTTCAGGATTCCCTGCACGAAGGCCATGCTCTTTTCGATGGCGGCCTTCTGCTCCTTGCCCAGGGCCTCCACCTTGGAGGCCTCGTAGTTGGCACCCGCCCAGCTGACCACCTTGTAGAGGTTGGCGTGGACGTTGGCGATCGTGCGGCTGATCTCCGAGCTGTTCTGGTAGCCCTGGAAGCGGTTGTTGTAGATGTCGTCCATGGCCGCCTTCTGGCTCGTCAGTCCGTGATAGGTGCCTGCCGCCAGGAGCAGCAGGAAAAGGGAAACCGCCACGGGGCCGATCAGGAGCTTGTTGGCCAGCTTCAGGTTGCGAAGGATCTTGTTCATCGTCCCGTCCCCTTTTTTGATGCAGGGGCCGGACGGGCACGTCCCGTCCGGCCCGGTTTGCCCCCCGTTACTTATAGGCTCCGCAGACGAGGACCACGTCGCCCACCTTCTGGAAGAACACCTGCTTGGCTTCGACCTTCTTGCTCTGCGGATTGGTCCACTTGTAGTCGACCGTCCCGCTGGCCGAGGTCTTCGCCTTGTCGACCAGCTCCTTCATGAAGAGCTTGCCGTCCGAGTCCTTGAGCTCGATGAGCGTCTTGCCGATCAGCGCCTTGTTCGCCCCGTGGGAGAGGATCTTTGCGTTCAGGTCGCTCACGTAGATGTAGAGATCCCGATCGACGAACTTGCCCTTCGGGTCGTCGAAGGCCGCAAAGGCCTTGGCCTGCCCGTTTGCCTTGTAGAACTCCACGGCCTTGGCCAGCATCGCCTGGGCCTCCTTCGGCGTCCCCTTGGCCTGCGCAAATGCAAACCCTGCGGTCAACGCGACGATCAACAGCCCGATCCATACTTTCTTCATCTTCTTGTTCCTCCTGTTCTCTGTCATCTGGTTTGGTCTGTTTTGTACTGAAGACTCCTGCCGGCTTCCTTCGCATCCTCTCTGCGTGGTTCGCATCCCCGTTTCCCCGTGACCCGCGCCAGCAGCGGCGCGCATTCCTACCGTCCGGTCTTCCCCGTGCAGGCGCCAACCCCGGACCGGGACAGGTCCCTCCCGATGCCAGCGGGTCGATCCGACACAGCGAACTTTCCACCGTATGTTTCCGGAATCCGCAAAGAGACAGGACGATGTCGAAAGTGTCGCGAACCCTTCGGAACAATCCGCCGCGCGCAGCGGGATGGCCCGGGCGGTCCCTCGCCTGCAGCGGTCCCATTCAACGCCTGGTTATCGAGAGGAGCTGTGAACTCCCGAGCCTTCGACTCTCCCGATGAGGAAGAAAAAGGGCAAAAAATTCCTTTATAGCGTCATGCAAATTCCAGACCAGAAAAGACACCGGAAAAGACCCGGCGGGGGATCGTGGCTCGGTACGCCGAAAACGCTCCATAAAAGAGGATTTCAGGCCCGCCGGGGACGTGCGGAGGCGACGGCGGACCCGGATACCGGGAGACGAACCTGCGGGAACGATGACTATGGGGATCGGAATTCCATGCGGACCGTCAGGGGCGCGCCCGGTCGGGGTGCGGCCTGGACAGTCTCCCGGACCTGCCCCAGGGACTTCATTTTCTCCCGAAGGGTCTCGAGATGCTCCGGCCTGATCCGGGCCGTCCGGGTCGTCGATCGAGGCGGTTTCGCGCCGCGACCGGCCCTGCGACTGCCGGATCCGGTTTCTCGCCCGGTTCACGGCGATCCCGTAGAGCCAGGTGGAGAACTTCGCCTCGCCCCGGAAGGACCGGATCGCCCGCCAGGCCGCCAGAAAGGCCTCCTGCACGACGTCGCAGGCCTCGTCGCAGTCCCCCAGCATCCGGTAGGCGACGTTGAGCATCCGCTTCTGGTGCCTCTCGACGAGCGCCTCGAAGGCATCCGCATCGCCCCGCCGGCAGCGAAGGACGGCGTCGGCATCCTCGTCATCGGTCATCCGGTTCAGGGCGGCAATCACGGGAGCGGTCATCTCGGCTGTTTTCGTTCCCCCGATTTCCCGTCACGGGGGCCTTCCTGTCAAGAAACATTCTCTCCCGCCACGGCAGCGAAAGACGCGGGCGATATCCGTCATGGTCCTGCAGGCATTCGTTCCGAAACCCACTGCTCGACCGGCATTCTGGAAGGCGAAGAATCCCGGTCGAGCATTTCATGCCTTCACGCGGTAAACGTCAATACCGCCTTGCCCTCCTTTCCATCCTGCGTGGCGGGCAGTCGAACCTTCTTCAGCTGCTCGACGATGCAGTCCGCCGCCTTTGTTCCCGCGAGGGTCCCGGACAGCACCCGCACCCCCTTCACGGTGCCGTCGGGATGGACGGCGAGCCGGACAACGAGCCTCCCCTTCGTGCCGGCCGGGCAGGACCCCAGCCCCCGCCTTTGCCCTTCGAGCGCCTTGAGTACGTCCGTCTTCGAGAGATTCCCGGAAACGGCGGTGTCCGCAAGGGTCAGGGAGGCCTGCCTGCCCTTCTCCTCGTCCTTGGCCCGCTTCTGTTGCGCGTGGAGCCGACCATCGGAGGGCACGGCTTCCCTTCGGGCCATGACGGCCATCGGTGCCTGGGACTTCAACAGGGCCCCGCCGACGGCGCAGTCCGAGACGCCCAGGGGGAGAGACAGCGGCTGTGTCACCGTCGAGGGCTTCCCGTCGGCGTTCCGCACCCCCGAATCGATCGCGACGAAGGAGGTGGCTGACGTCAGAAGATGGTACCGGAGGCCCAGTTCCGTCACCTCCGCTTTCCGCCTGTCGCTTGCCCGCAGCCCGTTGAGGTCGGAGAGCATCGCGATCCGGTGGCGCGCCCAGAGGTAGCGCAGGGCCGCATGGGACGCCGAGGGCTTCACGCTTCCCACCTCCAGCGTCTCGGCAAACCTCCCGTTGCCCGACATTCCGTTCAGGACGATGGCGCCCTTCGCCCTGCCGCGCCACTTGCCGAATACGATCACCGGACGCTCGGCAAGAACGTCGGGGATGGCCGGGGGCTCCACGTCGTAGGCCTCGAACCCCCTGAAAACGACCTTGACCTGCGTGAGCACGGGCGACTGGATCATGCGGCGGAAACGCTCCGCCGACGCCTGCGCCTCGTCGGGCTTTGCGATCACGAAGGGTTCGCCCATACCGGCGCGGGCCATCCCTTCGATGAGGTGGCGGTTGACGGACGTGCCGATGCCGAAGGCAAACAGGTTCGCATCGCCCAGGTTGCCCCGGATGAGGTCGATGACCTCCTCCTCGACGGTCACATACCCGTCGGTGGCGATGACCACGGTCCGGGATGTCCCGTCCGACTTCTTCAGGGACAGGGCTCTTCGGAGAGCCGGCAGCAGCTCCGTGCCCCCGCCTCCCCGCTGCCGTTCGATGAGGTGGACGGCCCGGGCGATGTTCTCCTTCGTGGCGGGAAGCGACTCCTCGGCCAGGACCGACGAGCCGCCCGAGAAGAGCAGGACGTTGAAGCGGTCCGTGGGCCTGAGGCTGCCGATCAGGTCGGCCATGAGCTTCTTGGAGTTCTCCAGGGGGAACCCGTGCATGGAGCCCGACACGTCGACGATGAAGATGTACTCCCGGCCCGGGATGTCCGCGGTCGTGATCCGTTTCGGCGGCTGCATCATGAGCAGGAAGAAATTCTCCTTCTGCCCCTCGTAAAGCAGGAGGCCCGACTGGATGCGGTCCCCGTCGAGGCGGTAGCGCAGGACGTAGTCGCGGTTGCCGCCGTGCGCCTCCGAGGGATCGAGGGACACCGTGGCCGTCGAAGGGCTTTCGTAGACGGCCTTCACCCTGTGGGACGGGCAGTCCAGCTCCCGGATCGGGAGGCCCGCCGAGATTTCCGTCGAGACGTCGAAGGTATGGGCCGGGGCCTCCCCCTCCTGCAGAAAGGGGTTCCGGACCCAGTGCTCCGATGGAGGCGCCGCTTCGGCACCCCGGCTGCAGGAACGGGGCCCCACCACGGCGGGGTAGACGAATTCGTAGACCCGCTCCGTCGGGACGATGAGCTCCGTGTAGCGCATCTCCACCCGGATCTCGTCGCCCGGCAGGATGTTGGCCACGCTCATCTGGAAGACGTTGGGGCGCTGCTGCTCGAGCAGCGATGCGCTTCGCCCCTCGTCGCGGGCCCTCTCGTAGTCGCGCCGGGCCTCGTCGCGCTTCCTGATCTTCGCTTCGACGACGCGCCTGCCGATGGTCATCTTCATCCCGTAGACGGCCGCCCGGGTCGAGGCGGGAAACAAGTAGAGCGCCTCGATAAGCGCCTTCCCCTCGTTCCTGTAGATCTGGGTGACGAGGACATCGGCGATGACACCCGCAATCCGGACGGAGGCCGAGGTGGACTTCAGCGGCAGGCGATCCAGGGACGGATCGTCGCTCTTCACGAAGAAGTAGGGGGACAGGGTCCGGTCGCCCGTTGCCTCGGGGCGGGCATGGGCCTCGCCCCCGGCATGCGCAGGGCGATCAGCGCAACGAGACTCGACATCCGTGTTGCCGGTTTCATAGGGTACCTCCTCTGGTTTCAGGACTTCTGATGCCTTGGACAAGGGTCCCCCCGGAAAAGTTCCCGCTTTTTTTTCAGTTACCCGGGATCACGCCGATCCCTTTCCTTCCTGGCCGTGAACCCGGGCTTCAGTGACATTTTTGTCCTCAAATGCGATGTGTTCTTGATTTTTGTTCTTTTTTCGGCTATGAGGACAATCCCGTAATCATAAGGATTCCGACAGCCCCACAGGTAAGGACATGAGCCGGTTCGACTACGAGGAACTCGCCGCCCTGCACAGGATCGCCAGGATCCTGACCCAGGCGGGGGAGCTGCGCGACCAGCTCGAGAAGATCATGGAGGAGATGAGCAGGCGACTGGGCATGGAGCGGGGGATGATCTCCATCCTCGACCAGAAGACGGGAGAGACCTGGCTGGAGGTTGCGCGGGGGGTGGACATCGAGGGGCTCGACATCAGTTACAAGCCCGGCGAAGGGATCACCGGGAAAGTCGCCCAGACCGGACGGCCCATGGCGATCGCCAACCTGGGCCGGGAAAACCTGTTTCTGGACCGCACCGGCGCCCGGAAGCACCTCGACCGCACCCAGCTTGCCTTTCTCTGCGTGCCCATCGTCTACGACGGGAAGGTGGTCGGTGTGCTGTCGGCCGACAAGCTCACCCGCAAGGTCACGGACCTCGAGCAGGAGGTGGCCATGCTGTCGGCCGTTGCGGAGCTGATCGCCCAGGCGGTGCACGGCCTGGGGCTCGCGGAGGAAAACCGCCGGCTGCGCAGGATGCTGAGCAACACGCGGGCCGTCTCCACGGACATCATCGGCAACTCGAAGCCGATGCTCGACGTGCTGAGCCTGATCTCCCAGGTGGCGGACTCGAACACGACGGTCCTGATCAACGGGGAGACCGGGACGGGCAAAGAGCTCGTGGCCCGCGCGATACACGCCAACAGCCCGCGCAAGGGCGGTCCCTTCGTCCAGGTCAACTGCGCCGCCATGCCCGACACCCTCGTCGAGAGCGAACTCTTCGGCCACGAGAAGGGCGCCTTCACCGGGGCGCTCCAGCGGCGCCGCGGGCTCTTCGAGGAGGCCCACGGCGGGACGATCTTCCTCGACGAGATCGGGGAGCTCTCGCAGACGGCGCAGGCGAAAGTGCTCCGCGTGCTCCAGGAGAGGCAGCTCCAGCCGCTGGGATCGTCACGGACCGTGACGGTCAACGTGCGCATCATCGCGGCCACCAACCGCAATCTCGAGCAGGACGTGGCCGAGGGCCGGTTCCGGGCCGATTTGTTCTACCGCCTCAACGTCTTTCCGATCTACATGCCGACGCTGCGCGAGCGGGGCAGCGACATCATCCTGCTCGCGGACCACTTCATCACGAAGTATGCCCGGATTCTCGGAAAGCGGGTGAGGCGGATCTCCACGCCGGCCCTCGACATGCTGCTGGCCTACCACTGGCCGGGGAACGTCCGCGAGCTCGAGAACTGCATCGAGCGGGCCGTGATCCTCGCTCCCGGCGATTCGATCGAGAGCGTGCACCTGCCCCCGTCGCTCCAGATGAAGTCGAAAGAGGCCGCCCGGAAAGAGCGGGGCAAGCTCGAGACCCTCGTCAACGCCTACGAGCGCTCCCTGATCATCGACGCCCTGAAGGACGCCAGGGGCAACCAGACCCGGGCGGCCAAGCTGCTCGCGACGACGAAGCGGATCATCCAGTACAAGATCGCGAAGTACGGGATCGACCCGAAGCGCTTCAAGGCCAAGCGGATCGCCTGAGCCGGATCGGCGACCCGACGAGCCCGTCGGCGGTGTTTTTTTCGAAACGACCCCGATCTGGAACAATTGTGTCCTTTTTTTCACATCCCCCTCACCCGCCGCGAAGGGTCCCGCAATCCCGCCGCGCAGTGAACCCGGCATCCGAGACCTGATATTCATTCATGTTTTCAAGGCGTTGGCTCATCACCGCCTCGTGCCGCCGCCGGGGAGATCGCGCCCTTCGGCGGCATGGCACGCTTCTTGTCCATCCCTTCTGCGTAGGACCATCGCTCCACATCGAACAGACGGGGTGAAAAATCATGAAAGCGCAGTCCATGGAAAGCAGGACGGTGTCTTCCCTGGCGAGTCTCATGAATGCCTACGAGAGGGCCCTCATCATCGACGCCCTCGTGAGCACGCAGGGAAATCAGAGCCAGGCGGCCAAACTGCTCGGGACGTCCAAGCGGGTGATCCACTACAAGATCCACAAGTACGGGATCGACCCCCGCCGATTCAGGATGGGGAATTGACGAGGGTCCGGCGGACCCTTCGGTCATCACAATTTCGTTCATCACGATCGGCATAGTACAAATTTGTTCCACATCGGCGACGGCGGTCCGCCCCCGATTGCGGGTCACCGCCGCGGCAAAGGAATCGGCATCATGTGCAGACTGTTTGCGATCACGAGCCAGACCCCCCTCTCCCCCATGGTCGCGCTCGAGGCGCTCAACGTCATGAAGGAAGGGCACGACGGCTCCGGCGTGGGCCTCTACCTCACGGACCTGGCGGGCGATTTCGAGCCCTACAAGGATTACCCGACGCTCTGCGGCATCTTCAGCAACGCGGGGATGAAGACGCTCGACGACTACATGCTGGCCCGAGGCTTCAGGCCGAAGTTCGAGCGCACGATCCGTCCGTCGAAGCCGGCCCCGGCAGGGACGCCCCGCCGGGACGTCTACCTCATCAGCGTCTACGACTACCCGGATGAATGGAAATATCTCCCCAAGGCCGAGGTCCGCTTCCGCCTCATGCTCACCCGCGTGACGCTGCGCCAGATGGGGCTCGAGGACGGCTCGATGATGGTCTTCAGCTTCTGGCCCGACACGATCATGCTCAAGGAGATCGGGGACCCCCTGGCGATCGCCGACTACCTCGACCTGGGCGACCGCAACATCCTGGCCCGCAGCATGCTGGCACAGGGCCGTCAGAACACCAACTACGCCATCACCCTCTACGCCTGCCACCCCTTCTTCGTCCAGGGCGTGGCCACGATGACCAACGGGGAGAACACGGCCTTCGTCCCCATCCGCGAGTTCCTCCTGTCGAGGCAGTTTCCCGGCTACATCGGGTATCAGTCCGATTCCGAGGTCTTCACCCACATCCTGCACTACACCTACTACAACCTCGGCATGGGCCTCGAGGCCTACAAGCACATCATCACGCCGCTCAAGGACGACGAGCTGGCGAGGCACCCCGAGTCGTCGCGGCTGCGGCTGCTGAAGCACACCTGCCGGCCGCTGATCATCGACGGGCCCAACTGCGTCATCGGTTTCACGCCGGACCGGACGCTGTTCATCGTCCAGGACAGCAAGAAGCTGCGCCCCGGCGTCATCGGCGGCAGGCCGGGCCTGTACGCCGTTTCGTCGGAGATCTGCGGTCTCGATGCCGCCATCCCCGACCGGGACCGCAGCGCGGACTTCCAGCCCATGAAATACGACGTCGCCTACGTGGACGGCAACCGCAGGGAGATCAAGACATGGAATCAATGGGAACCCTTCACCCTTCCACACTGAGCACGAAGGACCTGCACTGGCGGATCCTCTGGGACAGGGAGAAGTGCACCCTCTGCGGGCGCTGCACGGCCGTCTGCCCCGTCCAGGCCATCGAGCTCGGCGTCCACCGCAAGCGCGTCGTCAACGTTCCGCTGGGGATCCAGGGCACGCCATCGACCGCCTTCAGCGTCTACCACGGCATCGACCAGCGCACCGATGCCGCCTTCGCCTGTGTCGGCTGCGCCATGTGCAGCCTGGTCTGCCCCAACGACGCGATTTTCCCCGTGCTCAACGAGGACGTCGACAAGCAGCGCTACCACATCAACAACGGGGGGGTCCCCCGGCGCCGGGGCGGAAGGCGCAACGCCCCGGGCAGCCTCCTCGACCAGATCAAATTCATCCGCATCTCCATGCTGACCGACCCCGCCCTCGACGCGGGCCGCCACGAATTCGAGATGCGGACGCTGCTCGGGCGGATCCTGCCCCCCGAGGAGGCCCTGCAGTTCAGCCGCGAAAACGGGTGGATCCCGCCCGTGCGGGAGATCTACCCGCTGATCATCGGCGGCATGTCCTTCGGCGCCCTGTCCCCCACCATGTGGGAGGGCCTTCAGATGGGGGTGGCCTACCTCAACGAGGAGCTGGGTATGCCCGTGCGGATGTGCACCGGCGAGGGCGGCTGCCCGCCGCGCCTGCTGCGCTCGCGCTTCCTGAAATACGTGATCCTCCAGATCGCCAGCGGCTACTTCGGCTGGGACGAGATCATCCGCGCCCTGCCCGAGATGAAGGAGGACCCCTGCGCCGTGGAGATCAAGTACGGCCAGGGCGCCAAGCCCGGCGACGGGGGCCTCTTGATGTGGTACAAGGTCAACAGCCTCATCGCGCGGGTCCGCGGCGTGCCCCCCGGCGTGAGCCTGCCGAGCCCCCCGACGCACCAGACGAAGTACTCCATCGAGGAGTCCGTGGCGAAGATGATCCAGTCCATGTCCATGGCCTGGGGATTCCGGGTCCCCGTCTACCCGAAGATCTCGGGGACCAGCACGGCGCTCGCCGTCCTGAACAACCTGGCCCGCAACCCGATCGCCGCCGGGCTCGCCATCGACGGCGAGGACGGGGGCACCGGGGCGGCCTACAACGTCTCGATGGACCACATGGGGCACCCCATCGCGAGCAACATCCGCGACGCCTACCTGACCCTCGTCAGGATCGGAAAGCAGAACGAGATCCCCCTGTTCGCTGGCGGGGGCATCGGGAAGAACGGCAACCTGACGGCCAACGCGGCGGCGCTGATCATGCTGGGCGCCAGCGGCGTGCAGGTCGGCAAGTACATCATGCAGGCCGCGGCGGGATGCCTCGGCTCCGAGAGCGACCGCTGCAATATCTGCAACATCGGCCAGTGCCCCAAGGGGATCACGTCCCAGGACCCCCGTCTCTACCGGCGTCTAGACCCGGAACACGTCGCCCAGCGCCTCGTGGACGTCTACCTGAGCTTCGACACGGAGCTCCGGAAGATCGTGGCTCCCCTCGGCCGGTCGACATCCCTGCCCATCGGGATGTCCGATGCCCTCGGCATCTCCGACCGCAGCGCCGCGGAGAGGCTGCAGATCCAGTATGTCGTCTAGAAGGGGGACTGACGTGGCAATCGCGAAAACCGCACCGAAAAAGAAACAGGACGCCGCCCGGGCCGCCGTGGTGATCCACGGCGTCGAGAGCGGGCAGCGCGTGGAATCCCGCGTTCTCGAGGAGCGCCTGCAGCAGGCCGTCGCGGAGGGTCATCGCCGCATTGAGGTGCAGGCCTTCGGCCAGCACGGGATCGGGGGCCGGCTCTGGAGAGCCGGCAGCGACCCCGTCGAGATCCGGATCACGGGCTCCCCCGGTCAGCGCGTGGGCTCCATGGGGTTCCCGAACACCCGCATCGAGGTGATGGGCCCCGCCTCGGACGACGTGGGATGGCTCAACGCGGGGGCCCGGATCGTCATCCACGGCCAGGCATCCAACGGCGTGGGCAATGCCATGGCGCAGGGGAAGATCTACATCGCCGGCGACATCGGCGCGCGCGGCATGACGATGACCAAGCACAACCCGCGCTTCGCCCCGCCGGAGCTCTGGGTGCTCGGCGGCGCAGGCGACTCCTTTGCCGAGTTCATGGCGGGCGGCACCGCCGTCATCTGCGGCCACGAGGCGCACCACCCGGACAACATCCTGGGACACCGCCCCTGCGTCGGGATGGTGGGCGGCCGGATCTTCTTCCGCGGCCCTCACAGGGGATTCAGCGACGAGGACGTCCGGCCCGCGGAGGTCGGCGATGAGGAGTGGGACTGGCTTTGCGCCAACCTGAAGGAGTTCCTCCAGGCGATCGGCCGCGGCGGGCTCTACGAGGAGCTGCTGTCCGACCGCACGGCCTGGCAGCTGCTCGTGGCGCGCAGGCCCGGCGAAAAGGGCGTCAAGGCCGTCCGCTCGGTGGCCGATTTCCGCCGCTTCGTCTGGGACCAGGAGCTCGGCAAGGGCGGTCTGATCGGCGACCTGACCGACCTGGACCGCAGCCCGATCCCGGTCATTACGACGGGGATCCTGCGGCGCTACGTTCCCGTCTGGGAGAACCTGAAGTTCCTGCCCCCCTGCCAGGCGAGCTGCCCCACGGGCATCCCCGTGCAGAAGCGGTGGGAGATGGTGCGCAAGGGCCTTGTCGACGAGGCCGTCGACATCGCCCTGGCCTACACGCCCTTCCCCGTCACGGTCTGCGGATACCTCTGCCCGAACGTCTGCATGCAGCACTGCACGCGTGCCGTCGAGGGCCTCAAGCCCGTGGACGTCTCCCTCCTGGGCAAGGCGAGCCTCGAGGCACGGCCGCCAGCGCCGGCACCGCCGACGGGCCGGCGGGTCGCGATCGTCGGCGGCGGGCCGGCGGGTCTCTCCATCGCCTGGCAGCTCTACCTCAAGGGACACCAGCCCGTCGTCTACGACCGCGGCGAGGAGCTGGGGGGCAAGATCACGAGCTCCATCCCCAGCCTGCGCATCCCCGACGAGATCGTCCGCCGCGAGATCGACCGGGTGAAGGGTCTCATCCCCGAGGTCCGCCTCAAGGCGGAGATGACCCGGGAGGCGTTCACGAAGCTCCGGGACGAGTTCGACTATGTCGTCATCGCCACGGGGGCCCAGAAGCCCCGCATGCTGCCGATCCCCGGGATCGAGCGGGCCCTGCCGGCGCTGGACTTCCTGCGGGCCGCCAAGGCGAACCGCATCGGCGTCGGCCGGCGCGTCGTCGTCATCGGCGCTGGCAACGTGGGCTGCGACGCGGCCGCCGAGGCGGCACGTTTGGGAGCCGAGTCGATCACCCTCATCGACATCCAGGAACCGGCCTCTTTCGGCAAGGAGCGCCGTCATGCCGAGGCGGCGGGGGCGAAGTTCCTCTGGCCCGTCACCGCGAAGGTGATCACCGCCGAGGGCGTGGAGCTCACGAGGGGCGATGTGCTGCCGGCCGACACGGTCATCGTGGCCGTCGGCGACCAGCCCGACCTGGGCTTCCTGCCCCGGACGATCGCGACCGAGCGGGGGTTCATCGTCGTCAACGAGCGCTTCCAGACCAGCGACCCCAAGGTCTTCGCGGTGGGGGACACGGTGAAACTCGGACTCCTGACGGAGGCCATCGGCGCCGGACGCAAGGCCGCCGAGGCGATCGACGCCCTCCTCAACGGCCGCGAGGTCGCCCGGGACAGGCTCCCGCCGATCCCCGCGGCCCGGATCAAGCTCGAATACTACGACCCGCGGGTCAAGGGGTTCGGCGACGCGGACGAGTGCGCCGGCGAGTGCGCTTCCTGCGGCTCCTGCCGGGACTGCTCGGTCTGCGTCACGGTCTGCCCCCAGAACGCCATCTCGCGCAGGGACCTGGGCGGCGGCGCCTACGAGTACGCTGTCGATCCCGACCGGTGCATCGGCTGCGGGTTCTGCGCCGGGGCCTGCCCCTGCGGGATCTGGCAGCTCGTGGAAAACGTCCCGCTGGAGAGCGCGGGCCACACGGGTTAGCGGAAACGGGGCGGCCTGCATCGGGCCGGCACAAAACACTTGATTTTTCGACAGTCTCTGTCAGAATTCTTCATTCCTATACGGGCGTCGACCGCGCCCGGACTGAATGAAGCCGTGATCAACAATTTTTCAAGGAGGCCCCAATGACCAACATCAGAGATGCAAAGGATGTCCAGAAATTCGTCAAGGAGAAAAACGTCAGCTTCATTCAGTTCTGGTTCACCGACGTCCTCGGGAAGCTCAAATCCTTCAGCGTGACCCCCTCGGAGCTCGAGGAGGGCCTCGCGGAGGGCATGGGCTTCGACGGATCCTCGATCGAGGGCTTCGCCCGCATCGAGGAGAGCGACATGATCGCCCTGCCGGATCCGAAGACGTTCCAGATCATTCCCTGGCGCCCCAGCGACCGCCCCGTGGCGCGGATGTTCTGCGACATCATGAACCCCGACGGCACGAACTACATGGGCGACCCCCGGTATGCCCTCAAGAGGATCCTCGCCAAGATCGCCAAGCAGGGCTACACCTACTACGTGGGCCCCGAGCTCGAGTTCTTCTACTTCGCCAACGAAACCGAGGCGGAGATCCTCGACCAGGCCGGCTACTTCGACGGGCTGCCCACCGACCGCGGGACGGACCTGCGCCGCCAGACGATCTTCGCCCTCCAGAGCATGGGCATCCGCGTCGAGTACAGCCATCACGAGGTGGCCCCGAGCCAGCACGAAATCGACCTGCGCTACCTCGACGCCCTCGAGATGGCCGACACGGTGATGACCTACCGGGTGGCCGTCAAGGAGATCGCCCGGCAGAACGGCGTCTACGCCACCTTCATGCCGAAGCCCATCTTCGGCCAGAACGGCAGCGGCATGCACGTCCACCAGTCGCTCTTCAAGGGCAGCAAGAACGCCTTCTTCGACGCCAAGGATCAGTACCACCTGTCGTCCGTCGCGAAGAGCTACATCGCGGGGATCATGCGGCACGCCCGCGAGATCACGGCCGTCACCAACCAGTGGGTCAACTCCTACAAGCGCCTGGTGCCCGGCTACGAGGCGCCCGTCTACTGTGCCTGGGCGCGCCGCAACCGCTCCGCCATGATCCGCGTGCCCATGTACAAACCCGGCAAGGAGAAGGCGACCCGCATCGAGTTCCGCTCGCCCGACCCCGCCTGCAACCCCTACCTGGCCTTTGCGGTCATGCTGGGCGCGGGGCTCAAGGGCGTCGAGGGCAAGTACCCCCTGCCCGAGCCGGTGGAGCACGACATCTTCGAGATGGACGAAAAGGCCCGCGCCGAGGCCGGGATCAGCTCCCTGCCCGGCAGCCTCTGGGAGGCCCTCGAGGAGACCAAGCAGAGCGTGCTGGTCAACGAGGTCCTGGGAGACCACATCTTCGGCAAGTTCGTCGAGAACAAGAAGCGGGAGTGGGACATGTTCCGCACCCACGTCACCGATTTCGAGATCAACCGGTACCTGCCGATGCTGTAAACGGCAAGAGGGGCAGCCCGCCGGGCTGCCCCTTTTTTCACATCCCGTTGAGAAGGGAACCGTCATGCACCTGCTGAGAAAGAAGCCGCGAGCCCTGCTCGTCCTGGAAGACGGGAGCGTCTTCCGGGGGTTTGCCTTCGCCCACGCGGGGCAGGCCGTGGGCGAGGTCGTCTTCAACACGGGCATGACGGGCTACCAGGAAATCCTGACGGACCCCTCCTACAAGGAGCAGATCGTGACGATGACCTACCCCCTCATCGGCAGCACCGGGGTCAACCCCGACGACATGGAGTCGGCGAAGATCCACCTCGAGGGGTTCATCGTCAAGGAGTACCAGCCGCACCCGAGCAACTGGCGGTCCACCCGGCCCCTCAAGGAGTTCCTCGAGGAGCACGGAAAGCTCGGCGTCGAGGGGATCGACACGCGGGCCCTCACGCGGAAGATCCGCCTGGCGGGCGCCATGAAGGGGATCCTCTCGACGCAGACAGACGACACGAACCTCCTGCTCGAACGGGTCAGGGCCTACCCGGGGCTCGTGGGCCGGGACCTCATCCCCTTCGTGACCTCCGAGAAGCCCTACCTGTGGAAAGACAGCGGGCCCCGTCCCATCGAGGAGCTGGGAAAAACGAAATCGCGCCTGCGCGTCGTGGTCATCGACTGCGGCGTGAAGTACAACATCCTGCGCAACCTGGAGAAGCGGGGCTGCGAGGTCGTCGTCGTCCCCTGCCGGGCGACGGCCCCCGAGATCCGGGCCTACGAGCCCGACGGCGTGCTGCTCAGCAACGGCCCGGGCGACCCGGCCACCCTGCCCTACATCGTCGACACGGTGCGCGATCTGCTGGGCCGGACGCCCATCTTCGGGATCTGCCTGGGCCACCAGATCCTCGGCCAGGCCCTCGGGGGAAAGACGGCCAAGCTCAAGTTCGGCCACCACGGCATCAACCAGCCGGCCAAGAACGTCGCGCGCAAACGGGTCGAGATCAGCTCCCAGAACCACGGCTTCACGGTCCTGCCGGAAACCCTCGGCAACCGGGTCGTGACGACGCACCGGAACCTCAACGACGGCACCCTCGAGGGCCTCGTCGTCCCGGAGCTCAAGGCCTTCAGCGTCCAGTACCACCCCGAGGCGGCGCCGGGCCCGCAGGATGCCGAGTACCTCTTCACGGAATTCACCGAGCTCATGCTCAGAGAGAAGCGCGGCGATGCCTAAGCGGACGGACCTGAAGAAAATCCTCCTCATCGGATCGGGGCCCATCATCATCAGCCAGGCCTGCGAGTTCGACTACTCGGGCACCCAGGCCTGCAAGGCCCTCAAGGAGGAGGGCTACGAGGTCATCCTGATCAACTCCAACCCGGCCACGATCATGACGGACCCCGAGACGGCCGACCGCACCTACGTGGAGCCCATCACCCCAGAGGCCGTGGCCAAGATCATCGAGAAGGAGCGCCCCGACGCGCTCCTGCCCACCCTCGGCGGCCAGACGGGCCTCAACACGGCCGTGGGCGTCGCGAAGCTCGGCGTCCTGGAGACGTACGGCGTGGAGCTCATCGGCGCCTCCCTGGAGGTCATCCACAAGGCCGAGGACCGCGAGAAGTTCCGCGACGCCATGGAGAGGATCGGCCTGCGGGTGCCCCGGAGCGGCTTCGCCCGGAGCATGGCCGACGTCCACCGGGTGGCCGACGCAATCGGCTTCCCCATCATCATCCGCCCGTCCTTCACCCTCGGGGGCACGGGCGGAGGCGTGGCCTACAACCGCGAGGACCTCGTCGACATCGCCAAGCAGGGTCTCGACGCGAGCCTCATCGGCGAGATCATGCTCGAGGAGTCCGTACTCGGCTGGAAGGAGTACGAGCTCGAGGTCATGCGCGACCGGGCCGACAACGTCGTCATCATCTGCTCCATCGAGAACTTCGATCCCATGGGCGTGCACACGGGCGACTCCATCACGGTGGCGCCCGCCCAGACGCTCACCGACGTGGAATACCAGGTCCTGCGCAACGCCTCCATCGCCATCATGCGCGAAATCGGCGTCGAGACGGGCGGCTCCAACGTCCAGTTCGCCGTCAACCCGGCAAACGGCGAGATGGTCGTCGTCGAGATGAACCCCCGCGTGTCGCGCTCGTCGGCCCTGGCCTCGAAGGCCACGGGCTTCCCCATCGCCAAGATCGCCGCGAAGCTCGCCGTGGGCTACACCCTCGACGAGATCCCCAACGACATCACCCGCGAGACGATGGCCTCCTTCGAGCCCACCATCGACTACGTGGTGACCAAGATCCCGCGGTGGACCTTCGAGAAGTTCCCCGAGACGGAGGACCTGCTCACCACGTCGATGAAGTCCGTCGGGGAGACCATGGCCATCGGCCGGACCTTCAGGGAGTCCCTCCAGAAGGCCGTCCGGTCCCTCGAGATCGGCCGCTTCGGCCTGCTTCAGCAGCTGCCGCCCGACATCGAGAGCGCCGAGGAGTTCCTCATCCCCAAGCTCACGACACCCAACTCCCAGCGCCTGTTCTACATCGCCACGGCCATCCAGTGCGGCATGCCCGTCGAGGACATCG
>JAGPKU010000137.1 GCA_018053845.1 Syntrophobacterales bacterium | reverse complement strand
GGGCTGGACATCGGGACGACGAAGGTGACGGCCGTCGTGGCCGAGCGGACCAACACCGGCATCGACATCATCGGGCTGGGCTCGGCCCCCACGGAGGGGCTCCGCAAGGGGGTCGTCGTCAACATCGACAGCACCGTCGAGTCGATCAAGAAGGCCGTCGAGGAGGCCGAGTTCATGTCCGGCGTCGAGATCAGCTCCGTGTTCACCGGGGTGTCCGGCAGCCACATCAAGAGCCTCAACAGCCACGGCATCGTCGCCGTCCAGGGCCGCGAGGTCGAGGAGATGGACGTGCGGCGCGCCATCGACGCCGCCCGCGCCATCAGCATCCCGCTCGACCGCGAGATCCTGCACGTCCTGCCCCAGCACTACATCGTCGACGAGCAGGAGGGCGTCAAGAACCCCGTGGGGATGGCCGGGGTGCGGCTCGAGGCCAAGGTCCACATCGTGACGGGGGCCGCGGCCTCGACGCAGAACATCATCAAGAGCGTCAACCGCGTGGGCCTCGACATCGACGAGATCGTCCTCGAGCAGCTGGCCACGGCCGAGGCCGTGCTCTCGGCCGACGAGAAGGAACTCGGCGTGGCCCTCATCGACATCGGCGGCGGCACGACGGACATCGCCGTCTACCGCGAGGGCAGCATCAAGCACACGGCCGTCCTGCCCATCGGCGGCCAGTACCTGACCAACGACATCTCCATCGGCCTCAGGACCCCCGTCACCGAGGCCGAGAAGATGAAGATCAAGTTCGGCTGCGCGAACACCTTCATGATCCCCCAGGGCGAGACGATCGAGGTCCCCAGCGTGGGCGGCCGGGAGGCCCGCAGGGTCTCGCGCCAGATCCTGGGCGAGATCATCGAGCCGCGCATGGAGGAGATCTTCTCGCTGGTCAACAAGGAGTTCGTCAAGGCGGGCTACGAGGACCAGCTCACGGCGGGAATCGTGATCACGGGCGGCACGGCGCTGCTGGCCGGGATCACGGAGCTGGCCGAGCGGGTCTTCCAGATGCCCGTCCGGAAAGGGTACCCCCTGGGGGTCAGCGGGCTGACGGACATCATCAACAGCCCGCTGCACGCCACGGCCGCCGGGCTCGTGGTCTACGGGAGCCGTCGTGCGGCTCGGCGCGGCACCCGCGGAGGCGGCGGATGGTGGGGGCGGACGACGAAAAAAGTGAAGAAGTGGTTTTCCGAATTCTTCTAACGGGAGGAAGACGTATGTTTGAACTACTGGATGGAGGGACGGCGTCCGGCGGGACGGCCCGGATCAAGGTGGTCGGCATCGGCGGGGGCGGCGGCAACGCCCTGAACACCATGATCAGCTACAACCTGCAGGGGGTCGATTTCATCGCGGCCAACACGGATGCCCAGGCCCTGCGGGCATCGCTGGCGCCCATGAAGGTCCAGCTCGGCAACGATGTGACGCGCGGCCTCGGCGCCGGGTCCGACCCCGAGATCGGCAAGCGCGCGGCCATCGAGACGATGGACGCCGTCAAGGCCGCGCTGGCCGGTGCGGACATGGTCTTCATCACCGCCGGCCTGGGGGGCGGCACGGGGACGGGCGGGGCGCCCATCGTGGCCGAGATCGCCAGGAGCATGGGCGCGCTGACGGTGGCCGTCGTGACCAAGCCCTTCCTGTTCGAGGGCAAGAAGCGCGAGCGGCAGGCCGAGGAGGGCCTCGCGGAGCTCAAGAAGATCGTCGACACCCTCATCGTGATCCCCAACCAGCGCCTGCTCAGCGTGGGCGGCAAGACGATGTCGCTGCTCGAGGCCTTCAAGAAGGCCGACGAGATCCTCTACCACGCCGTCAAGGGGATCTCGGACCTCATCCTGGTGCCCGGCCTCATCAACCTGGACTTCGCCGACGTGCGGAGCATCATGAGCGAGATGGGGCTCGCCCTCATGGGGACGGGGATCGCCAGCGGCGAGAACCGCGCCGTCGAGGCCGCCCAGCGGGCCATCTCGTCGCCGCTGCTGGAGGACAACTCCATCCAGGGCGCCCGCGGCGTGCTGCTCAACATCACGGCGGGGCCCGACATCACCCTCTTCGAGGTGAGCGAGGCCTCCGGGCTGATCCAGGCCGAGGCCGACGAGGAGGCCAACATCATCTTCGGCACCGTCATCGACGACACCATGGGCGACGAGATCCGGATCACCGTCATCGCCACGGGCTTCGAGCAGGGCGGCAAGAAGCGGCAGAGCGCCCCGAACGTCTCGCACCTCAGCAGCTACCGCCAGCGCGAGGACCTGAGCACGCCGGCCTTCCTGCGCAAGGACAAGGAGAAGGCCCCGCTTGCAACCCAGGCCGTGATCCCGATGGGACAGGCCGACACGGACGAGGACGTGAACCTGGAAATCCCCACGTTTCTGAGGAGGCAGGCGGACTAGCATGGCCGGGAGGCGCAAACAGGGCAAACCCTCCCCCCTTTCGAAAGAAGATGGTTACGTGACAGCGCCCTGGCGGGGCCGGATCCGCATCGCGCTGGCCTACCCCAACCATTACCGGACGGGCATGTCGAACCTGGGGTTCCAGACGCTCTATGCCCTGCTCAACGATTCCCCCTCTTTCCTCTGCGAAAGAGTCTTCCTTCCGGACCCCGGGGACGAAGGGACCTTCCCCCCGGGGTCGACTCCCCTTACGAGTCTCGAGTCGGGCCGGCCGCTTTGCGACTTCGACATCGTCGCCTTCTCCGTCTCCTTCGAGAACGACTACCCGAACATCCTGGCCATGCTTGCCGGGGGGCGCATCCCGCTTGCCGCCGAGGCGCGCGGCGAGGAGGCCCCGCTGATCCTGGGCGGGGGCATCGCCGTCATGCTCAACCCCGAGCCGCTCGCCCCCTTCTTCGACCTGTTCCTCCTGGGGGAGGCCGAGGAGATGGTGCCGGAATTCCTCGAACGCTACCGGGCCCTGCGCGCCGGCGGCGCAACCCGCTCGGGGATCCTCGCCGAGGTGCAGCGGGTCGTCGAGGGGGCCTACGCCCCGGGCTGCTACCGCGTGCATTACGGGCCCGGGCAGCGCATCGACGCCTTCGAGCCCGCCGACCCGTCCTTCCCGCGCAGGATCCGGGTGAGGCACGTCGGGCAGATCGACGCCCACCGGACGCACCAGGTCATCACCACCCCCGAGACGGAGTTTGCCGACATGTTCCTGACCGAGGTCAGCCGGGGCTGCTTCCGGGGGTGCCGGTTCTGCCCCGCCGGGTTCGTCTACCGGCCGGCCCGTTTCCGCAGCCTCGCCGCATTGGCGGCCCCGCTGGAGGAGGGGCTCCGACGCAAGGGGCGTGTCGGGCTGCTGGGCACGGCCGTCTCCGATCACCCGCAGCTGGCCGACATCTGCCGTCAGGCGCTGGCGGCACGGGGCGGCTTCTCCATCGGGTCGCTCCGGGTCGACCGGGTCTCGGGCGAGCTGGCCGCGCTGCTGGCCGAATCCGGCGTGGAGATGGTGTCCCTGGCCCCCGAGGCGGGCTCCCAGCGGCTGCGCGACGTGATCCGCAAGGGGGTGACGGAGGAGCAGATCTTCCGGGCCGCGGGGCATCTCGTCGAGCACGGCATCGTGAACCTGCGGCTCTACTTCATGGTGGGGCTCCCCACGGAAGAGGAGGCGGACATCGACGCGATCGTCGAGCTGACGCGCCGGATCGGGCACCACGCCGTGAAGACCACGAAGGGAAACCGGCGCTTCCGCCGGATCACCCTGAGCGTCAACCAGTTCATCCCCAAGCCTGCAACGCCCTTCCAGTGGCTTCCGCTGGCCGACGCGGCCCTGGTGCGCAGGCGCATCCAGAGGATCAAGCGGGCCCTGGGGAAGGAGCGCGCCGTC